>NZ_BADI01000563.1:0-110 GCF_000333555.1 Herbaspirillum sp. B65
GTCCGGTTCGTAGCGCGAACCGCCGATCAGCTTCTTGTACTCGTTGGACTTGAAGTCCGACAGGCGCACGATCAGGCGATGATGGCGGCGTGGCAGGTACGGCCGCCACG
>NZ_BADI01000562.1:0-7125 GCF_000333555.1 Herbaspirillum sp. B65
ACCCGCAGCCTGTTGCGCGAAGAGTGTGATCGCTCTTTTATGAAGTCTGTTATGCAGAGTGATAACGCGCTCCCGACGGTCGGGAACGGATTTTGCTAATCGACATGCTTTCGCGCGGTGTCCGCTTTGGTGCAGACCCACGTGTTTTTCTTGTTTTCATTCAGATCGAAGAGTTATTCATGGACATTTTCATCCAGCAGATCATCAACGGATTGGTGCTAGGCAGCATGTACGCACTGATCGCCCTGGGCTACACCATGGTGTACGGGGTGCTGAACCTGATCAACTTTGCCCACGGCGACATCCTGATGGTGGGGGCCATGGTCGGCCTGTCGCTCCTCAAAGTGGTGCAACAGGTGGCGCCACATTTGCCGGGCATCGTGCAGCTGGTCATTGCCATCGTCGGCGCCATTCCGGTGTGTATCGTGGTGAGCCTGTTGATCGAGCGCATCGCCTACCGTCCGCTGCGCAATGCGCCGCGCCTGGCGCCGCTGATCACCGCCATCGGCGTGTCGATCCTGTTGCAGACCTTCGCCATGATGATCTGGGGCCGCAGCCCGCTGCCGTTCCCGCAGGTCATGCCGTCTAATCCGGTGCATATCGCCGGCGCCCTGATTTCGCCGACCCAGATCATGCTGCTGATCCTGGCCCTGGCCGCGATGATCGGCCTAGTGCTGATCGTGGAAAAGACCAAAATGGGCCGCGCCATGCGCGCCACCGCCGAGAACCCGCGTATCGCCGGCCTGATGGGCGTGGACGCCAACCGCGTCATCATCGTCACCTTCGCCATCGGCGCCGCGCTGGCGGCGATTGCCGGCGTGATGTGGGCCGCCAACTACTCCACCGCGCAATTCGCCATGGGCTTCGTGCCGGGCCTGAAGGCGTTCTCGGCGGCGGTGCTGGGCGGTATCGGCAATATCTATGGCGCCATGCTGGGCGGTATTTTGCTGGGCCTGATCGAGAGTCTCGGTGCCGGTTACATCGGTGACCTGACCGGCAACTTCCTGGGCAGCAATTACCAGGACATCTTCGCCTTCGTGGTGCTCATCATCGTGCTGACCCTGCGCCCGTCCGGGATCATGGGTGAGCGTGTGGCGGATCGTGCCTAAGTTTTTAAGCTGATAAACCTTAAAAACTTAGAGACAGAAACTTAGAAACTTAGAAATCAAGAACTTGGAAAATCGGAAGAGAACACTATGGCTCTCATGACCTTCGATATGAAGCGCAATCCCCGGCAGGCACAACTGAGCCTGCTGGCGCTGTTGGCGCTGATGATCGTCTTCCCCATCGTCGCCCAGCAGTTTGGCAATTCCTGGGTGCGCATCATGGATATGGCGCTGCTCTACATCATGCTGGCCCTGGGCCTGAACGTGGTGGTGGGTTTTGCCGGCCTGCTGGACCTGGGCTACATTGCCTTCTACGCCATCGGCGCCTACACCGCCGGCTTGCTGGCCTCGCCGCAGTTCGCCGCGGTGATCGAGTCCTTCATCAACACCTATCCCTCCATCGGCAATTTCCTGGTGTGGCTGTGTGGTCCGCAGATCGTGCAAAACGGTATCCACCTCTCGCTGTGGTTGATCGTGCCGATCTCGGGCGTGCTGGCAGCGATCTTCGGTGCGCTCCTGGGTGCGCCGACCCTGAAGCTGCGCGGTGACTACCTGGCCATCGTGACGCTGGGCTTCGGCGAGATCATCCGTATCTTCATGAACAACCTGAATGCGCCGGTCAACATCACCAACGGCCCGCAGGGTATCAACCTGATCGACCCGATTCGCGTCTTTGGCGTGTCGCTGGCCGGCGAGCCGGGTTCCGGTTCGATGGTCAAGGTGTTGGGCATGAGCCTGCCCTCGGTCAATGCCTACTACTACCTGTTCCTGGTGTTGTGCATCTTCGTGATCTTCTTCTCCACGCGCCTGCAGGACTCGCGCCTGGGCCGTGCCTGGGTGGCCATCCGTGAAGATGAGATCGCCGCCAAGGCGATGGGCATCAACACCCGCAACGTCAAGTTGCTGGCCTTTGCCATGGGCGCGTCCTTCGGTGGCGTGGCCGGCGCCATGTTCGGCGCCTTCCAGGGCTTCGTCTCGCCGGAGTCTTTCTCCCTGACCGAATCCATCGCCGTGCTGGCCATGGTGGTGCTGGGCGGTATCGGTCACATCCCCGGCGTGGTGTTGGGTGGCGTGATCCTGGCCGCGCTGCCGGAAGTGCTGCGCCACGTGGTGGAGCCGCTGCAGATGGCCATCTTCGGTCGTGTGTGGATCGATGCCGAAGTGCTGCGCCAGTTGCTCTACGGCCTGGCCATGGTGGTCATCATGCTGACCCGCCCGGCCGGCCTGTGGCCCTCGCCGCGCCATGAAGACCGTCCCGAAGTGGACCATACCAAAGTCGGTAGCACCGGCGAAGTCAAAGCCTAAGCAGGAGAACAAAAGATGAGTCAGACACTGCTCAAGATCCGTGACGTCAGCAAGCGTTTCGGCGGCCTGCAAGCCTTGAACGGCGTGGGCATCACCATCGAGCGCGGCCAGATCTATGGCCTGATCGGCCCCAACGGCGCCGGCAAGACCACCTTCTTCAACGTCATCACGGGCCTGTATCAACCGGACACCGGTACCTTCGAACTGGCGGGTAAGCCCTATTCGCCCAGCGCCCCGCACGAAGTGGCCAAGGCCGGCATCGCCCGCACCTTCCAGAACATTCGCCTCTTCGGTGAAATGACCGTACTGGAAAACGTGATGGTCGGTTGCCACGTGCGCACCAAGCAGAACGTCTTCGGTGCGGTGTTCCGCCACAAGGCGGCCCGCGATGAAGAAGCGGCGATCCGCGCCAAGTCGCAGCAACTGCTGGACTTCGTGGGCATCGGCCAGTTCTCCAAGCGTACTGCGCGTCACCTCTCGTATGGCGACCAGCGGCGCCTGGAAATCGCCCGCGCCCTAGCCACCGAACCGCAACTGCTGGCGCTGGACGAACCGGCGGCCGGCATGAACGCCACCGAAAAATTGGCCTTGCGCGAACTGCTGGTGAAGATCCAAGCCGAAGGTAAAACCATCCTCTTGATCGAACACGATGTGAAGCTGATGATGGGCCTGTGCAATCGCATCACCGTGCTGGACTACGGCAAGCCCATTGCCGAAGGCGTACCGGCCGATGTGCAGAAGAACCCGGCCGTGATCGAAGCCTACCTGGGCGCCGGACATTAAGCGAGACCACAGAACATGACAACCAACATCCTCAAAGTCGAACAACTGAGCGTGGCCTATGGCGGCATCCAGGCCGTCAAGGGCATTGCGCTGGAAGTCAACGAAGGCGAACTGGTGACCTTGATCGGCGCCAACGGCGCCGGCAAGACCACCACCTTGAAAGCCATCACCGGCACGCTGCCCAGCAGTAAAGTCGATGGCCACATCTACTATCTCGGCCATCCCTTGAAGGGCAAGAAGTCCTTCGAGCTGGTCAAGGACAAGCTGGCGATGGTGCCGGAAGGCCGTGGTGTCTTCACCCGCATGAGCATCCACGAAAACCTGCTGATGGGCGCCTACACCAGCAATGACAAGGGCCAGATCGCGGCCGACATCGACCGTTGGTTCGAGGTCTTCCCGCGGCTGAAGGAACGGGCGGCGCAGATGGCCGGTACCTTGTCGGGTGGCGAGCAGCAGATGCTGGCCATGGCGCGTGCGTTGATGAGCCATCCCAAGCTGCTGTTGCTGGATGAACCTTCGATGGGTCTGTCGCCGATCATGGTGGAGAAGATCTTTGAAGTGATCCGCAATGTGTCGGCGCAGGGCATCACCATCCTGCTGGTGGAACAGAACGCCAAGCTGGCGCTGGAGGCAGCGCATCGCGGTTACGTGATGGAGTCCGGTCTCATCACCATGAATGGCCAGGCCAAGCAGATGCTGGATGATCCGCGGGTCAAGGCGGCTTATCTGGGTGAGGGGTGATGGGTGAGGGTGGGTTGAGGGTCTTATGAAGAAAAAGGTAAATGATATAAATCATTTGCTCAAATCACCCGTGAGAAGCGCAGCCGAGGCTGCGCTTTTTTTACATCTGTTTTACCTCTTCAGCGAGATGAAGCATCCTTCCGTCATGCCGTCTTGCGTGCTCGCACCTCATTGCGCAGGCTGCGCACCTTGTCATGGTTGGCCAGTACGCCCTGGTACTGGCGTTCGATGAGCAGGCGGATATCGCTGGGCAAGTCTTCGCTCAAGGCCTTGCGGTAGGCATTGACGGCGGCATCCTCGCCGCGTTCGCATTCTTTCAGGATGCTTTCGTCATCCCGTCCGGTGATGGCGCTCTTGAGGTTGACCCACTGGCGATGCAGGGTGCCGCCCAGTGTGCTGTGGTTGGCCGGCTCTCCTCCCAGGCGCTGCACCAGGTTCTGCAGGTCCAGCACCGTCTGGGCACACTCGGTGGCGCGGGTCATGAAGGTTTCCTTGTAGGGGATGTAGCGTTCCTGGGCATCCTCGGCACAGGCGCGAAAACCTTTTTCGCCATCGATGGAAATCTGGATCAAATCATTGAGGGTGGAAATCAGGTGGTCGTTGGTCATGTTGCGCTCCTTTCTTCTGCACTCGGGTGGAGGGCCGGCAGGCCGGCCCTGGATGGCACCGTGTCATCCTAGGAGGAGCACCCTGCCCGGGCCATCGGACGGCCACGCAAGCGCATGTAGGAAACAGCCGCGCTCGGGATCGTCCCTATTTGCCAAAACCCAATACCGACAAGCCTTTGCGCGTTGTCCTACAAGACAATCGGCCGCCGTCCTATGGAGCCCTGCAATAGGGCATCGCTATCATTTTTCCATGCTGCAGTCCATCTTGATTGATCCATCTTGACCACGAGGAGAGGCACCATGAACAAGAAGACGATCACCGGCCAGTTGCAGTTGGCCCTGGGCAAGTTTGAGCAGGGTGTCGGTGCGATGCTGGGCAATGTGCAACTGCAGCGTGCTGCCCAGCGCCGCCAGATGGATGGACGCATCCTGCACGCCGTGGGCGAGGCGCAAGACCTCATCAAGCGTTCGCTGCGGCAACGGGCAGGATCGGCGTAAGCGCTGACGGCGCTGGCCCTTTGTCCTACATGGCAATCGGGCTGGCGCCGATACAAAGCGCAACAAGGCGTCGGTATCTTGCACCTGACTCGCCAAGCAAGAGGAAAGACCTCTGTGCAGGATGCGCAAGCAAGCAGCAACGAGACGCCGGAGATCGCGTCCGGCAGACCAAGAACAACGGAGGAGGAGATCATGGACAAGCTCGTGCTCGGATGGCTTCTGGGTGTGCCGCTGTTGATGCTGATCGTGCTGCAGCTCCTGGCGTGAATGCGATCGGCCTCACCGTGATGAGGTCTCCCCCGAAACCCGCAAGCAATCCACTGAAGGAGGGTAGCCATGCAAACCACCAAGTTCAAGACCGTCCGCAGCGACGTGCAGTCGCTGTTGCAGCAAGCCCAGGACATGTTCGCCGAAGCCGCCACCGCGACCGGCGCCAAAGCCGATGAGCTGCGCGCCGGTGCCCAGGCGCTGTTGGAGCAGGCCCTCAATACCGCCCAGGATGCGCAAGCCGCAGTGGTCGATACCAGTCGCCAGATCGTCACCAGCACCGACGACTACGTCCATTCGAACCCGTGGCGCGCAGTGGTCATCGGCACCGGGATCGGCCTGCTGGTCGGCCTGGCCGTGGGCCGCTGCGCGGACCGCTCCTGAAGCATTTTCCGCAACCAGCCAAGCGCGCCACTGCAGGCTTTGCAGTGGGCTACGCGCATTAGTCAAGACACCGGAGAAAAGGAATGACCATGACCAAGAACCCACCCCAGACCGAGCTGGACAAGAAGCCGGGCTTCCACCTCGACAAGGAAGCCATTCGCGCTGCGGCCAGCAAGATCGATGACGGTGCCGTCACCGAAGGCTATCGCGGCAACCGCGAAGAAGTGGTGGCCATGTTGAATGATGCCCTGGCCACCGAACTGCTGTGCGTGATGCGCTACAAGCGCCACTACTACACCGCCAAGGGCCTGGAGATCGAGGCCATCAAGGGCGAGTTCCTGCAGCACGCGCAGGAAGAACAAAGTCATGCCGACCAGATCGCCGAGCGCATCGTGCAACTCAATGGCGAGCCGGACTTCAATCCCCAGACCATCGCCGAGCGCAGCCATGCGCAGTACGACGAATCGACCGACATCAAGGACATGATCCGCGCCAACCTGGTCGAGGAGCGGGTCGCCATCGAAGCCTATCGCCAGATGATCGAACGCATCGGCGACGACGATCCGACCACCAAGCACCTGCTCATCCAGATCATGGCGCAGGAAGAAGAACACGCCGATGACATGAGCGATCTGCTGGGTCTGTAAGTTTCTGTGAGTCTGATCGACATCCGCAAACACGCAGCAAGAATCCATCTTCCCCCTCAACTAGCACAAGGAGAGTGACATGAACTGGGACAT
This sequence comes from Herbaspirillum sp. B65, assembly GCF_000333555.1. NCBI lineage: Bacteria > Pseudomonadati > Pseudomonadota > Betaproteobacteria > Burkholderiales > Oxalobacteraceae > Herbaspirillum > Herbaspirillum sp. B65. The sequence goes on from NZ_BADI01000562.1 coordinate 6,433, forward strand.
CGTGGAAGGCAACTGGAAGCAATTCAAGGGCAAGGCCAAGGAACAGTGGGGCAAGCTCACCGACGACGATCTCGACGTCATCGCCGGCAAGCGCGATCAACTGGCCGGCCGAGTGCAGCAAGCCTATGGCGTGAGCAAGGACGAAGCCGAAAAGCAGATCCGTGACTGGGAGGACCGCAACAAGGATTGGCGTCAGTAAGCATTGGCGTCTTGGCGGCAATCCGCAGCGCATTCGGAGCAGGTGTGTGAGTGTGTGAGTGTGTGAGTGTGTGTGCAGCACGCAGGCCGCGGCAGTTTGCGGCCTGCATAAGAAGACGGCCCCAGGTCGTCACGTCATCCAAGAAACCATGAGGAAGGACACAATGAAAAAAATCATCGCAACCATGATCTTCGGCGCTGCCGCCATCGGTATGCAGGGCGCAGCGCTGGCCGCCGATCCGGCCGCTACCCAGTACAAGGCCGACAAGTCCAAGGCTGATGCCGACTACAAGGCGGCCAAGAAGAAATGTAGCCCCATGAAGGGCAACGACAAGGATGTCTGCGAGAAGCAGGCCAAGGCTGACCATGAATCGGCCATCGCCGATGCCAAGGCCAAGCGCAAGGGCGTGGAAGCCGACAAGGATGCGCAAAAGGATAAGAACGACGCCAACTATGACGTCGCCAAGGAAAAGTGCGATGCCATGAGCGGCGATG
>NZ_BADI01000561.1:0-3747 GCF_000333555.1 Herbaspirillum sp. B65
GCGCCGATGAACAGCTGGGGATCGACGTGCCCTTGATGGGCGGCGACGGCATCTGTTCGCCGGAAATGGGTCGCCTGGGTGGCGACGCCATCGGCGAAAGCGTCTACTGTACCCAGGGCGGCACCATGCTGGACAAGGCCAAGGAAGGCAAGGTCTTCTCCGACGACTACCAGAAGAAGTACAACCGTCCTGCCGAAACCTATGCAGTTTCCTTCTATGACGGCATGATGTTGATCGCTCAGGCCATGAAGCAGGCCAATTCGGTCGAGCCCAAGGCCTTCGGCCCGGCCCTGGCCAAGATCAACTACAAGGGCGTGGCCGGTCAGTATGACTTCGACGCCAACCACGACCTCAAGCAGTCGCCGGTGACGGTGTATCGCTTCAAGGATGGCCTGCCGGTCCCCCTGACCAGCTACTGAACGTTCCTTCACCTGGCTTGAACCTGTGCCGCCCGCTGCTGCGGGCGGCGTGCCAGGCCTCCAGCCCAGCTCCGGTTCCCTATGCAGTTTCCGCTTCCTGCCGGTCCCAACCGGCTCGGGAACGGTTTGTCGTACCCGCGTGCAGCGTCCATACTGGAGCAGGCGGGCTTAACCTAGCCCTGGCGCATCGGCAGCACACCCGGAAGGAAGACCATGCTCAGCTATACCCGTACCGTCCAGACCATCGATGCCCATACCGGCGGCGAACCGCTGCGTATCGTGGTCTCCGGCCTGCCCAAGATCCCCGCCGGCACTATCCTCGAACAACGCGCCTGGCTACGCCAACATCGCGACGACCTGCGCTGTTTTCTGATGAACGAACCGCGCGGCCACGCCGACATGTATGGCGCCTACCTGCTGCCACCGGTGACAGCAGGGGCCGACTTCGGCGTCATCTTCATCCACAACGAAGGCTACAGCGACATGTGCGGTCACGGCATCATCGCCCTGGGCAAGGTGCTGGTGGAGATGGGCTATGTCGAACGCACGCAGCCGCACACGCGCATCTGCTTCGATGCGCCGGCCGGCTTCATCGAAGCCTTCGTCGAATGGGATGGCGTGCGTGCCGGCAAGGTCAGCTTCAACAACGTCCCGGCCTTCATCTATCGTCGTGACGTCGAGGTCGACACCCCCGGCTTTGGCAAGATCATCGGCGACATCGTCTTCGGCGGCGCCTTCTACTACTACATCAACGCCGCCCAGGCCGGCCTGACCGTCAAGCCCGAACTGGTGCGCCAGCTGATCCAGCTGGGGGCCGAGACCAAGGCCGCCGTGATGGCCCAGGTGGCCATCGCCCATCCGCTGGAGCCGGGCCTCAATACGCTCTACGGCACCATCATCGATAGCGAACCCAATTTCCCCGGTGCCGACCAATCCAATGTCTGCATCTTCGCCGACCGCGAAGTGGACCGCTCACCCACCGGCACCGGCACCTCCGGGCGTGCCGCCCAGTTGTTCCTGCGCGGCCGACTGGCGTTGAACCAGACCTACGTCAACGGCAGCATCGTCGGCAGCAACTTCGGCGTGCGCGTGACCGGTACCACCCAGGTCGGCCCCTTCGATGGCGCGCTCACCGAAGTCAGCGGTCACGCCCATATCATGAGTACCAACCAGTGGGTGCTGGAACACTCCGATCCCTTTCCGACCGGTTTCTTCCTGCGCTGATGCGAGCGCACCCGCCTGTCATCGCCTGACCTCTCCACAGGACTCCCATGCACATCCTCGATTCCCGCCAGACCGCGCAAGCCCTGCCTTACGCCGCCCTGGTCGATGCCCTGGCGCGCGCCGCGCAGGAGCTGGCCAATGGCACCATCCGCGCCCCCGAGCGCCAGGTGGTTCCCATCGATGCCGCCAGCGTGCTGCTGACCATGCCGGCCATTGCCGATGATCTTTCCGTCACCAAGCTCATCACGGTCCACGCCGACAACGCACTTCACCAGTTGCCGGCGATTCAGGGTGAAGTGATCGCCTTCGACACCCACACCGGGCGCCGCCTGGCCTTGATGGATGGCCCCACCGTCACCGCCCGCCGCACGGCGGCCATGAGTATGCTGGGCATCCGCAACTTGTTGCCGCGCACGCCGCAATCGGCCTTGCTGATTGGCACCGGCGCCCAGGCTGCGGCGCACGCCGATGCGCTGGTGCAGGTGTTTGGCGTGCATCAATTCTGGATTGCCGCCCGCGACCTCGAACGCACCCAGGCGTTCTGTCATGCGCTCAGTGCGCGCCACCCGCAAGCCGTGGCCAGTCCATTGCCGGCACAGATGTTGCAAGAGGATCTGCCAGGCACCGATGTGGTGATTGCCCTGACCACTTCGCGCGTGGCCGTCATCCCCGAACAGATCGCACCCGATACGCTGGCCATCGGGGTCGGGGCCTTCAAGCCGGACATGGTGGAATTCCCGGCCAGCCTGCTGCATGAACGCCGCATCGTGGTCGACGATGTGGCCGGCGCGCACCACGAAGCCGGGGACCTGATCCAGGCCAAGGTCGACTGGTCGCGCGTGGTAGGCATCGCCGAGGTGCTGGCCGGCAGCGTGCCGCCGGCCACACTGCACAGCGCGGGGGCGCTGCCGGTGTTCAAGACTGTAGGCCAGGCGGCATGGGACCTGGCAGCAGCGCGGGTGATGCGCGCTACATTGGGGATATGAACTTTTGCGTGCAAGCGCGAAAAATTTGATAAATAATTTACGACTTTTTTATTTCCCCTTATTTTTTCTCCCGTTTCCGAGTGCCCTGTCTTGGTGCGCAAAGTCTTAACAATTCCGTCGTCGTTTCATATAAATCATCCTCCTCAAGGAGATAGCGTTTCATGGACATTTTCATCCAGCAGATCATCAACGGATTGGTGCTAGGCAGCATGTACGCACTGATCGCCCTGGGCTACACCATGGTGTACGGGGTGCTGAACCTGATCAACTTTGCCCACGGCGACATCCTGATGGTAGGGGCCATGGTCGGCCTGTCGCTCCTCAAAGTGGTGCAACAGGTGGCGCCGCACCTGCCGGGCATCGTGCAGCTGGTCATTGCCATCGTCGGTGCCATTCCGGTGTGTATCGTGGTGAGCTTGCTGATCGAGCGCATCGCTTATCGCCCGCTGCGCAATGCGCCGCGCCTGGCGCCGCTGATCACCGCTATCGGCGTGTCGATCCTGTTGCAGACCTTCGCCATGATGATCTGGGGCCGCAGTCCGCTGCCGTTCCCGCAGGTCATGCCGTCTAATCCGGTGCATATCGCCGGCGCCCTGATTTCGCCGACCCAGATCATGCTGTTGATCCTGGCCCTGGCCGCGATGATCGGCCTGGTGCTGATCGTGGAAAAGACCAAGATGGGCCGCGCCATGCGCGCCACCGCCGAGAACCCGCGCATTGCGGGCCTGATGGGCGTGGACGCCAACCGCGTCATCATCGTCACCTTCGCCATCGGCGCCGCGCTGGCAGCGATTGCCGGCGTGATGTGGGCCGCCAACTATTCCACCGCGCAATTCGCCATGGGCTTCGTGCCGGGCCTGAAGGCCTTCTCGGCGGCAGTGCTGGGCGGTATCGGCAATATCTATGGCGCCATGCTGGGCGGTATTTTGCTGGGCCTGATCGAGAGTCTCGGTGCCGGTTACATCGGTGACCTGACCGGCAACTTCCTGGGCAGCAATTACCAGGACATCTTCGCCTTCGTGGTGCTCATCATCGTGCTGACCCTGCGCCCGTCCGGGATCATGGGTGAGCGTGTGGCGGATCGTGCCTAAGTTTTAAGCTGATAAACCTTAAAAACT
>NZ_BADI01000560.1:0-7735 GCF_000333555.1 Herbaspirillum sp. B65
ACAGCCGGACTGACATGGATGACCAACAGTTGCTGCGCTACTCGCGCCACATCCTGCTCGACGATATCGACATCGCCGGTCAGACCCGCCTGCTGCAGTCGCACGCGCTGGTCATCGGCGCTGGTGGCCTGGGCTCGCCTGCCGCCATGTACCTGGCCTCGGCCGGGGTAGGGCATATCACCCTGGTGGATCACGACACGGTCGACCTGACCAACCTGCAGCGCCAGATCATGCATACCACCGCCCGCGTGGGCCAGCCCAAGGTGGAATCCGGTCGCCAGGCCCTGCAAGAGATCAATCCCGGCGTGCAGGTCACCACCGTGGCCGAGCGCGTCGACGGCGCACGCCTGCAAGCCCTGGTGGCGCAGGCCGACGTGGTGCTGGACTGCAGTGACAACTTCGCCACCCGTCATGCCGTCAATCGCGCCTGCGTGGCCGCCGGCGTGCCGCTGGTGTCGGGCGCAGCGATCCGCTTCGATGGCCAGGTCAGCGTGTTCGATACGCGTCAGCAAAGCGCACCCTGCTACGCCTGCCTGTTCCCGCCCGAGCGCGAGTTCGAGGAAGTGCAATGTTCCACCATGGGCGTGTTCTCGCCCCTGGTGGGCATCATCGGCACCATGCAGGCCGCCGAAGCCATCAAGCTGCTGGCCGGGATCGGCCGCTCGCTGGCCGGACGCCTGTTGATCCTGGATGCGCGCGAGATGGAATGGACCGCCATAGCCATCGGCCGCGACCGCCAGTGCCCGGTATGCGCCCAGCGGCATAACTGAATGCCGTGCGGGAATGCCCTGGCACGCATGTCCGCTTCCATCCCGCCCCACTCTTCTGGTATAAACTCGTTTGGATGTTGCAACGCAATTCACAATGGTCACCTTTGAGTCACCTTGGATTGCTGCGCAGCATCGAGCCAGGCTGATGTCCGGAACGACGATAATTCATAACGCGATCAGCCCGCCCCGCATTGCCCGTCACAGGGGGAGTCATGAACCGCTTCATGAGCTGTGCTGCTGCCTGCACGTCGCCGTCCCAGACATGGCCCACAGGGCCGCTGCGCCAAAGGCTTGGCATTGCGAATCGTTGGTGTACAATCCTTGACCGCGAAAAAGCGTGCGCCAACCGCTGCGCTGCGGCCTGGGTAACCGGGCGGGCCAGCCGAACGCGTCAACGTCGATTGAAGAGGTGCCAACGCGGCTAGGGAAGTGGATTCAAAAGCGACCTGTTCCGGCAGCCCAGTATCAGCCGGGATAATGGATATAGTTGAAAAACCCGTAGTATTGAAAGTAAGCGAAGTGGCAACCAAGACTCCCAAAACTACCCCTGCAGCGCAGTTGCTGAGCGAGGAAGAAATCCTCAAGATGGATGAGAAGGACTACATGAACGAAGCGCAGCTCGCTTTCTTCAAGGCCCGTCTCCAGCAACTGGAAAAGGATCTGCTCAAGAACGCGGATGAAACCACCGAACACCTGCGCGAAACCGTGCTGGTGCCGGACCCGGCCGACCGCGCCACCATCGAGGAAGAACACGCCCTGGAATTGCGCACCCGCGATCGCGAGCGCAAGCTGCTCAAGAAGGTGCAGCAATCCATCGTGGCCATCGACAATGGCGAATACGGCTGGTGTGAAGAGACCGGTGAACCGATCGGCATCCCGCGTCTGCTGGCGCGCCCGACCGCGACCCTCTCGCTGGAAGCGCAGCAACGCCGCGAACTGAAGCAAAAGCTCTACGGCGACTGATCTTCGCCCTGCAATCAAGCCTGCGCCCCAGGGTGCGCAGGCGCAGTGCCGGCAGCCCTGTTGCCGGTGCAGGACCGTTGACCCCGTCATATCGAGTCGGCGCCCCCGGCGCCGCTGTCGATTTCCACACCGTCTCATTCCATGAACCGTCTGCGTTCCCTGCGTAGCCCCGCCATCATCGCCTTCCTGGCGATGACGTTGCTGTTTGCGCAGATGCTGGGTTTCGTGCACGGCATCGCGCACGCCGGCTGGGTACCCGGGACGGTGCATTCGCTCATCAGCGAAGCGCTCTTCGATGAAGCCGAGGAGGATCACGCTGCTGCCTCGGTGGCTACCAGCGCTGCACTGGGCAGCGACTCCGAGCGTGACGCCGATGCGCATGACCTGCACGACGTCCATGCCCATCATGCGCATCACTCCTGCCTGGACTATGACGCCGCCGCGCTGTCGGTAGGCGTGCATTTCGATTTCCCGCCCTTGCCGCTGCTGCCCCCGGTGCGCCTGCTGGCCTTGTGGCAGGCCTTCGCCTCCTGGGACGCGCCGCTCAACTGCCATTTCTCCTCGCGCGCCCCGCCGCGCTGAATTCCTTCCTCCCCCATTACTGGTTACCGGTTGTCCCTCGCGTATCCGTAGCTGGCCTGGCCGCCAGTTGCGATCGCGTGCCGACGGCCGGTGTATCCGCGCCGCTCCATCCCCAACAGAACAACAGGGGCGGCGCCTCGCGCATAACAAGGAATTCACATGGCATTGCAACGCCAACTCATCGCCTCGGCCGTCCTCACTGCCCTGGCTGCCTGGTCCGTTTCCGCTGCGGCCCAGGTTGCTGATACCACTGCGGCAGCATCGGCTGCCCCGACCACCCCGACCGTCCCGGCTACCCAGCCGGCCCTGCAACCCATCGTCGTCACCGCTACTCCCTTCGCCTCGCAAGAAGACGTGCAAGTACTCACCCCGGCCAAGGTCATTGCTGGTGACGAACTGCGCAACAAGCTCGGTAATTCACTGGGCGATACCCTCAATGGCGAACTGGGCGTATCGGCTTCCGCCTTCGGTGCCGGCGCCTCGCGTCCCATCATCCGCGGCATGGAAAGGGCCGCGCGTGATGATCCTGCAAAACGGCATGGGCGTGGCCGATGTCTCCACCGTTTCCAACGACCACGCAGTGGCCACCGAAGCCGCCACCGCGCGCCAGGTCGAAATCCTGCGCGGCCCGGCCACATTGCTGTACGGTTCCGGTGCCATCGGCGGCCTGGTCAACGTGGTCAATGACCGCATCCCCACCGAACTGGTCGGCAAGCCCACCGGCACCGTCGAAGGACGCTACGGCACGGTCGATGGCGAAAAGAACGGCTCTTTCTCGCTCGACACCTCGGCCGGCCAGATTGGCCTGCACCTGGACGGCAACTACCGCGACACCGACAACTACAAGATCCCCGGCAACGCTCGCCAGGCAGACAGCAGCAGTGCCTCCGGTCGCCTGCCCAATTCCTTCACGCACGAGACCAGCCTGGGCGCCGGCATCTCCTACGTCAGCAACTGGGGCTATGTTGGCTTGTCGGCGGCCACGCTGGATGACCACTATGGCATTCCCACCGATGAGATGTCCTTCATCGACCTGCACCAGAGCCGCTACGACTTCGATACCGTGGTCAACCGGCCCTTTGCCGGTATCGAGAAATTGCGCGTGCGCATGGGCTATACCGACTACACCCACATCGAGAAGCAGCAGAATGGCACGCCCAATACGGTGTTCTCCAACCGCGCCCTGCAGACCCGCTGGGAGCTGACCCACGCACCGTTGGCCGGCTGGCATGGCACCTTCGGCGTGCAGACCGAGCAGAGCAATTATTCGGCCCTGGCGCCCGATACCGGCGCGGCCGAACTGACCCCGCCGACCCGCTCGAACTCGTTTGCCGGCTTCCTGGTAGAAGAACGCCAGTTCGGCCAGGTACTGGCCAGCGCCGGCCTGCGGGCCGAAAGCGTGAGCCGCCGCCCGGATAGCGGCAGCGGCCTGCCGGGGCGCGACTTCAGCCTGCTGTCCTGGTCCACTGGCGGCCTGTGGGCCTTCCAACCCGGCTATGGCCTGGGCCTGACCTATTCCTTCGCACAGCGCGCCCCCACCGTGGAAGAGCTGTATTCCAACGGCCCGCATGAATCGACTTCGACCTTCGATATCGGCGATCAGCAATTGAAGAAGGAAACGTCACACAACGTCGAATTGAGCCTGCAGAAAACCGAGGGACTGGTGCGCTGGAAGGGCAACGTGTTCCGCAACAAGGTCAATAACTTCATCTACGGCCGTACCAACGGCCAAGTCGACAGCAGTGGCGCGGCCGACCCCAACGGCGAATTCACCCAGCGCTTCTGGTCGCAGGGCGATGCCACCATCCGTGGCGTGGAAGCCGAAGTCACCTACAACTGGAACGGCGAAGGCCTCTCCGGGCGTGTCTTTGCCGACACCTCGCGCGGCACGCTGGAAAACCTGGGCAACCTGCCGCTGCAACCGGCCACCCGCTACGGCATAGCACTGGGCTACAAGACCGGCCCCTGGGCCAGCGGCGTGAAACTCTTGCGCGCGCAGAAGCAGGACCGCCTGGCCTCCTTCGAAACCTACGAAACCCCGTCCTATACCCAGCTCGACGCCAATCTGTCCTATACCCAGCGCATCAATGGCGCCAAGCTGACCTGGTTCGCCCTGGCGCGCAACCTGCTCAACCAGGACATCCGCCTGTCCACCTCGGTGCTGCGCGAGTCGGTGCCGCTGGGTGGCCGCAACTTCATCGTGGGGGTGCGCACGAGCTTCTGATTTCTGAGGATAGGTCACAACGGCGCCTGCCAGTCGCAGTGGGCAGGCGTCATCGAGTGCCAGCGGGAGACTGCGCCTCCCGCCAGCGCGGCTTGCCCGGCCGTCTCCGCAAGGAGGCTGCCGGGCTTTTTTTGCCGCACCTGCCCGCTACTTGCGCCTTACGGAGCGGGCGGGAAGTCCAGTACTGTATCGTTCACACGGTTGAACAGATTGGTGAAGGTAATGGCCGTTACTGCCAGCAGGGTATCGACGATCTGGGCATCGCTGTACACCGCGCGCACGCGCTCCACCACGCTGGCTTCCACGGTGCCGCTGGTACCGACCAACTGACGAACGAAATCGGCCAGCACGTCCAGCTTGTCGTCGCCCGATGCCTGGCCGTGGCGCACACCCTCGATAGCCTGGGCCGACAGGCCGACCTTCTTGCCCATCAGCGCATGGGCCGCCAGGCAATAGTCACAACCAGCCTTTTGGCTCACGGCCAGCTTGATGGCTTCGATTTCCTTGGCCGACAGGCTGCTCTTGCGCAGCGCGCCATCCAACTGCAGCGCCGACTCCAGCGCCACCGGGCTCAGACTGCCGATGCCGGCATAAGCATTGGGCACCATGCCGATGGCCGACTTGATGGCGGCAAACAGTTGTGCGGCCTGGCCGCTGGCTTGACTGACGGGGGTAGTGTTCAAACGGGACATGGTCATTCTCCTTGGTGAGGGTTAGCGCCTGGGCCTTGGCGGGATTGCCGTGGTGGCCGTGTTGCGCATGGATGTACTTTAGGCGCGCGCGATGAAATTATGAATGCTTGAAAATGGCTTAAAATTGCTCAAAAAGCTCACTTCAAGAAATCTGTTCAAGGAAGCCCGATGGATGCCCTCAGCCGTCTCTTGTCCCTGCATCCGGTGCGCGCCGGCCTGGATATCCGTTGTCGCTTCGGCCAGCCCTGGCATTTGCCGCACCCGGCCCTGCCCGAGGGGGTGGCGCCGTATCACTTCATCCTGGAGGGGCGGGCGCAATTGCAACTGGCCCAGGGCGAGCCGCTGGCGCTGCAGGCGGGCGACCTGGTCGTCCTGACGCGTGGTGCTGCCCACGGCATCTTCACTGCGCCCGCCGCGCAGGCCATCGCGCCGCGCCAGGGCGTGACTGCCGCGCCGGTGCGGCTGCATGTCAACGATGACCAGGGCGGAGGGGCTCAGCCGCTATCCGATTTCCTCTGTGGGCAATTTCATTTTGAGGCCCCGCATTCCAATGCCCTGGTACAGGCCTTGCCCGAGGTGCTGCTGGTGCGCGGCGCCGAGCTGCCCGATGGCGATGGCCTGCGCACGCTGGCCGCTTTGCTGCGCAACGAATGCGGCGGTGCCGATGGGCGTGGAGAGTTACGGGCCGGTGCCCAGGCGGTGGTAGCCGCCTTGGCGGCGGCCCTGTTCGGATTGGCCATCCGTGCCTGGCTGGCCCAGGGTGGCCCGCGGCCGGGTTTGCTGGCGTTGCTGGCCCATCCCGTATTGCAGGAGGCGCTGCAGGCGATGCTGCAAGCCCCGCACGAAGATTGGTCGCTGCCACGCCTGGCAGCGTTGTGCCACATGTCGCGCGCTACCTTCGTGCGGCGTTTCCAGGAAGTGGGAGGCGCGACCCCGGGCGAGGTCGTGCAGCAATTGCGCATGAGCCAGGCGGCGCGCTTTTTGAGCTATAGCAAGATGTCCACGGCGCAGATCGGAGAAGCTGTGGGCTACCAATCGGAGGCGGCCTTCAATCGCGTCTTCAAGAAATTCAGCGGGATGGGGCCGGGCGCTTACCGGCGCAAGATGAGGGGCGCGCAAGCGCAGCAAGGAGCGATCAGCGAATAGGCAGGCGGATAGTGTTCTTCACTTCTTCCATCACTGCATAGGTATGGGTCTCGCGCACGCCCTTGAGTTGCAGCAGCGACTTGCCCAGAAATTCACGATAGGCGTTCATGTCCTTGACCCGCGACTTGACCAGGTAATCGAAGCCTCCCGCCACCATGTGGCACTCCATGATCTCGGGAATGCTCTGCACGCTTTTCTTGAATTCGGCGAAGACATCTGGCGTGGTGCGATCCAGCACCACCTCGATGAAGACCAGTAGCGACACATCCAGCAGTTCGGGATTGAGTTGCGCCGCGTAGCCCAGGATGTAGCCAGCCTCCTGCAGCTTGCGCACCCGTTCCAGGCAGGCGGCCGGCGACAGGTTCACGCGGGCAGCCAGATCGACGTTGCTGATGCGACCATCGTTTTGCAACTCCGCCAGAATTTTCTTGCTGATCTTGTCGAGTCCGGCCATGGTTTCTGAACTTTATTCAGTGAAAAAAATATAGAGAAAATTTTATTCTGATTATAAAGGTAATAAACGCGCCTAATATCAAGGAAGAGTCAATAGAATCCTCCCTCATAAAAAATATAACGTAGTGCGGGCATGAAGCGGAATTCACCTGAAGTTCACTCTGCTTCTGCGCGGATGACAGCAGCACCTCGTCAGCAATGGAATGCACGCCCCGGCCCACAAGGCGGGGGTGGCGCAATTCCTGCTTTTCCAGCGTTTTCAAATGCAATCACCAACCGCAGTCTGACTTTCTAGAAGAGAGGAAACACCCCATGTTCAAGCGCGTCTCCGGACTCAACATCATCGCCGCCTCGCTGGCGCTGATCCCCGCCTTCGCCATGGCGCAGGAAACCCAGGTCGTCAAGATCGGTTTCTCCAGCCCGCTGACCGGGCCGCAGGCATCGGCCGGCAAGGATAACCAGGGCGGCCTGATGATGGCAGTCGAGCGTCTGAATGCGCAACCCATTACCGTGGGCGGCAAGAAGATCAAGTTCGACGTCCTCGCCGAAGACGACCAGGCCGATCCCAAGCAGGGCGTGGCCGTGGCACAGAAGCTGGCCGACCAGGGCGTCAAGGCCGTCGTCGGTCCCTACAACTCGGGCGTGACCATTCCCGCCTCGCGCGTCTATAACGATGCCGGCATCGTGGTGGCCACCGTGGCCTCCAACCCCAAGATCACCCAGCAAGGTTTCGCCACGCTGTTCCGCGTGGCCGCCAGCGACAGCCAACTGGGCGGCAAGATGGCCCTGTACGCAGCCAAGGAGCTCAAGCTCAAGCGCGTGGCCGTGATCGATGACCGCACCGCCTATGGCCAGGGCCTGGCCGAGGAGTTCGCCAAGGTCGCCAAGGCCAATGGCATCGAAGT
>NZ_BADI01000559.1:0-2252 GCF_000333555.1 Herbaspirillum sp. B65
CAGATCATCGAGCAGCAGAAAAGGCCGAAGCCGAGGCCCGCGAGAAGCGCGNCCAGGAACAATTGCCAAAGCCAAGCCGAAACGCGAGAAGCGTCTGGCTGAACAGCGGGCGCGCGCCGAAAAGCGCGCTGCCGAAGCGCCCAAGGCGCCAAAGGAAGGCAAGCCGGCGCCCAAGACGCCCGATCCAGCCGACGCCATCGACGATGACGAACCGCCGCAAAGTGCCTCCCTGGGTCGCAACGACACTCTGCCCGAACCGTCGGATAACTTCGGCAAGCCTTTCGCCAGCCTGCGCGGGCAACTGCACTTGCCGGTCAAGGGCGAGCTGGTCTCCAAGTTCGGCAGCCGGCGCGGTGACGGACCGACCAGCCGAGGCCTGTTCATCCGCGCCCAGGAAGGTTCGGAAGTACGGGCGGTGGCCGCCGGTCGGGTGGTCTTTGCGGATTGGTTGCGTGGTTTCGGCAACCTGATCATCGTCGACCACGGCAACCAGTACATGACCATTTATGGCAATAACCAGTCGGTGTTGAAACGCGCCGGTGATCTGGTCAAGGCAGGTGAAACCATCGCCACCGCAGGCAACAGCGGCGGCAACGAGCAATCGGGTTTATACTTTGAAATGCGGTATCAAGGCCGCGCATTCGACCCACTGGGGTGGGTAACTTCTAGGTGACACATGGGCAGCAAACTCAAGAATATCGGTTTGATCGGTTTGGGCATGGTGGCAGGCGCCACCGCGATGATTCAGTTCGACGCCATCGCGCAAAAGAATGCAACGGCGTCGCTGCCCCTGGAGGAGCTGCGGCAGATGGCCGACGTCTTCGGTCTCATCAAGTCGGATTACGTGGAGCCTGTCGACGACAGGAAGCTGCTGACCGAAGCCATTTCCGGCATGGTCGCCTCGCTCGACCCGCACTCCGCCTATCTGGACAAGAAGGCCTACAAGGAACTGCGCGAAGGCACCATGGGCAAGTTCGTGGGCCTGGGCATCGAGGTCGGCATGGAAGATGGCTACGTCAAGGTCATCTCCCCCATCGAGGATTCACCAGCCTTCCGCGCCGGGATCAAGGCCGGTGACCTGATCACCCGCCTGGACAGCACCCCGGTCAAGGGCCTGACGCTGGATGAAGCCGTCAAGAAGATGCGCGGCGAACCCAATACCAAGATCACCCTGACGATCGCCCGCAAGGATGAAGACAAGCCCATCGTGCTGACCATCACCCGCCAGGAGATCCGCGTCCAGAGCGTCAAGTCCAAGGTGGTCGAGCCCGGCTACGCCTGGCTGCGCGTGACCCAGTTCCAGGAACCGACGGTGGACGACATGTCCAAGAAGCTGGCCGCCATCTACGCCCAGGAACCCAACCTGAAGGGCATCGTGCTGGACCTGCGCAATGACCCGGGCGGCGTGCTGCCGGGCGCCATCGGCGTGGCTGCGGCCTTCCTGCCCAAGGATTCGGTGGTGGTCTCCACCAATGGCCAGCTCCCCAGCTCCAAGCAGACCTTCTACGCCAAGCGTGAGTACTACGCCTCCAACCCGCTGTCGGACCCGCTGTCGCGCCTGCCGGATGCCATCAAGAAGGTACCGATGGTGGTCCTGATCAACAGCGGCTCGGCCTCGGCTTCCGAAATCGTGGCCGGCGCCCTGCAGGATTACAAGCGCGCCACCATCATGGGCACGCAATCCTTTGGCAAGGGTTCGGTGCAATCGGTGATCGCGCTGCCGCCGGAAAAGAACACCGCCGTCAAGCTGACCACCGCCCGCTACTACACGCCCAAGGGCCGTTCCATCCAGGCGCGGGGCATCGTGCCGGACATCATGGTGGACGAATACCCGGACGGCGATGGCTTGAACGGCCTGCGTCTGCGTGAAGCCGATCTTTCCAAGCACCTGACCAACGATACCGACAAGTCCGCCGAGGTCAAGGCGCAATCGATGGACGAACAGTCCGAAGAGCGCCTGATCGCCGCCGAGAAGAAGCGCAAGCCCATGGACTTCGGCAGCAAGGATGACTTCCAGCTGATCCAGGCCCTGAATCACCTCAAGGGCTTGCCGGTGAAGGTCTCCAACGCCAAGCCGGAAGTGCGCAACGAAGAAAGCAAGAACAGCGCCCCGGTCAAGGATGAGCGCAAGGGACACAAGGCGCCGGCCGAGAAGATCGACACCACAAAGTAAGTCGCCGCCCCCGGCAGGCACATCGGGCCGCTACCAAGCGGCCCCTTTTCATGGAACCCACCGGAACTGACAATGGATG
>NZ_BADI01000558.1:0-12023 GCF_000333555.1 Herbaspirillum sp. B65
GATTTCAATCCGCTCAATTTTTCGCGGGATACTTTACCTTAGCGGCGGGTGATTTACTCACCTCCCGCTTCCCCTTCCCTCCCTGAGCGGGGCCGATTGCGCAAGCGAAAGGCGTTCTGCCCCGGAGAATTTCCCTGTTCTCCGGGGTTTTTTTTATTCATGCGTTGTACTCCGTCTGGAAGTTTCTTGCCTTGTCGCCGATCAGGCTTGCGGCGTATCGGTGGCAGCGGTGGTCTGGTCTTCTGCGTCGCCGGTCAGGCCGGCCAGTTCCAGGATCTTGTCATTGGCTTCTTCCAGGCCGATGCGCTTCAAGGCCGAGAACAGCTGGGCTGTGAACGGGAAGGGCTGGCCATCTGCATCCACATAGCTTTGCAGGAAGGTCTGGGCCTGGCGCAGGGCATTGGTCGATTCATTGCGGTTGAGCTTGTCGGCCTTGCTCAGGATGCAGTGGATGGGTTTGCCGGTGGGGGCGAACCACTCAATCATCTGGATATCCAGGTCGGTGAAGGGGCGGCGCGAATCGACGATCATCACCAGCGCCGCCAGCTGCTCGCGCTGGCGCACGTAGTCGCCCAGCAGCGCCTGCCAGTGGTGCTTGGCCGAGCCGGACACCTCGGCATAGCCGTAACCGGGCAAGTCCACCAGCATGGCGCGGATCTCATCGGGACGCGCTTCGTCATTGCGGTGCTGGCCCACATGGGCACCGCCCAGCGAGAAATAATTGATGTGCTGGGTGCGCCCCGGCGTCTTGGAGGCGAAGGCCAGGCGCTTCTGGTTGCACAGTACGTTGATGGCAGAAGACTTGCCGGCGTTGGAACGGCCGGCGAAGGCGATTTCCGGCACACTGGTCTTGGGCAGATCCCGCAGATGATTGACGGTGGTATAGAAACGGGCTTGCCAAAGTTGCGACATGGTGGGGGGAAATCCGAAAGAGGAGGGCAAAAACGCGGAAAAGCTATTGTACAATGGCCCGAAACCCAACGCCGCGTTGACGCCGAGCAAGCAAAAAATATGGCGACCATTGGAGACAGGTCAAACAACAGGCATTTGGGTAGGGGGCAGCCAGCCGCCGAACGGGCAAAATCTCTCAATTCCACAATAAGTATTAGGGTGACGAATGAACCGTGCCTTTTCCCCACTGTTGTATACCGTTCTTGCTGCCGTGCTGGCAGTGTCCTCGGCGGCTCATGCAGCCGATGACAAGAAAGCCCCGTTCAAGGCCGATCCGGCCAAGGGAGAAGCCCTCTACACCAATGGCGATAGCGCCCGCAACATCGTGGCCTGCGTGTCCTGCCACGGCGCGGCCGGCAATTCGACCATCACCCAGAATCCCAAGCTGTCAGGCCAGCATGAGGCCTATATCGCCAAGCAGCTGCTCAACTTCCGCACCCCCGAGCGCAACAACCCGGTGATGACGCCCATGGCCAAGGCCTTGTCGGAAGAAGACATCCACAACCTCGCAGCCTACCTGTCGGCCCAGGAACCCAAGCCGGGTGCGGCCAAGAACAAGGAAACCATCGAGCTGGGCAAGCACATCTGGCGCGCCGGTATCGCCGCCAAGAACGTGCCGGCCTGTGCCGGTTGCCACAGCCCCAACGGCGCCGGCATCCCGGCCCAGTATCCGCGCCTGGCCGGGCAGCACCAGGATTACACGGTGGCCCAGTTGACCAATTTCCGTGGCGGCGCCCGTACCAACAGCGTACAGATGACAACCATTGCCGAACGCCTGTCGGACAAGGAAATCAAGGCCGTGGCCGACTACATTGCCGGCCTGAAGTAAGCAGCGACCGGTCGCAGCGCGGCCGGGTCAGTGAGAAGGCGGCCGGCGTGCCGCCTTTTTTCATCAGGATTGACGCACGTCGTGGCGCTCTGGTCGCCCTGGCGGCATGATGTCTCCTCGCCGCGCCACATCAGCGCACCGGCATACCGTGGCTGCGCAGGCGCATATCACGGAGTTTTCCCGGGAGCGGTAGAATTCCGGGTTCGCATCGCTTTGCCAGCCGGCAAGGCGATCCCCCCAGGTAAGCGGAACCGGCAGGCCCGGTCCGGTAAGGCAGGAATATGACGACGGGCAGCAGTACCCAAGGAATCCAGATCAGGAGCCGCCAGCGCTGGTTGAGCGAGGCGGTAGAACTGGTCTCATCGATGCGTTTTGCCATCAGCCTGTTGACGCTGATTGCCATCGCTTCGGTGATCGGCACGGTGATGAAGCAGAACGAACCGATGCCCAACTACGTGAACCAGTTCGGTCCGTTCTGGTTCGAGATCTTCGGCAAGGCAGGGTTGTACGCGGTCTATTCGGCCTGGTGGTTCCTGTTGATCATGGGCTTCCTGGTGCTGTCGACGTCGCTGTGCATCGCCCGCAACGCGCCCAAGATGCTGCGCGATGTGAAGAGCTGGCGCGACAATGTGCGCGAGCAGTCGTTGCGCAATTTCCACCACAAGCATGAATGGAGCACCGCCGAAGCCCCGGCCGAGGCCGCCGCCCGGCTGGCGCGGCAGGTCGCTGCCCGTGGCTACCAGACCAAGCTGGCCGACAAGGACGGCGGCACGCTGCTGGCGGCCAAGCAGGGCGCGGCCAACAAGTGGGGCTATATCTTCGCGCACGCGGCCATCGTCATCATCTGCCTGGGCGGCTTGCTCGATTCGGACTTGCCCATCCGCTTCCAGCAATGGTTCTATGGCAAGTCGGCCTTTGCCGGCAATGGCATCATCTCGGAGATTCCCGAACGCTATCGCCTGGGCCTGAACAATCCCACCTTCCGCGGCAATACCTTGATCCCGGAAGGCGCCAGCAGCAGCACCGCCATCATCCCGCAGAAGGATGGCGTGATGATCCAGGATCTGCCCTTCACCATCCAGTTGAAGCGCTTCATCATCGATTTCTATTCGACCGGGATGCCCAAGCTCTTTGCCAGTGAAGTGGTGGTGCGCGACCATGAGACGGGCAAGGAAACCGCCGCCACCATCAAGGTCAACGAACCGCTGATCTACAAGGGCGTGGCGATCTACCAGTCCAGCTTCGAGGATGGCGGCAGCAAGCTCAAGCTGGTCGGCTACCCCATGCGCGGTGGCACCAACAGCCACTTCGAGCTGGCCGGCGAAGTCAACGGCAGCACGCCGCTGCCGGCCGGCATGGGCGACTACACCATCGAATGGAGTGGCTTCCGTCCCTTCAACGTGGAGAACATGCAGGCCCAGGGCTCCGGCTCGACCGCGGGCGATGCGCGGGCGGTCAACGTCGGCAAGAGCGTCAATCGCGGTTTCATCGCCGACCTCGACAAGCACCTCGGTTCCAGCGCCAAGAACGCCAACAGCAAGGATTTCAAGAACGTCGGCCCGAGCGTGCAATACAAGTTGCGCGACAAGACCGGCCAGGCGCGCGAATACTTCAACTACATGCAGTCGCTGCCCATCGATGGCGCCGATGTCTTCCTGGCCGGTGTACGTGAGCAGCCCGACCAGCCCTTCCGCTACCTGCGCATTCCCGCCGATGACAAGGACAGCGTGGCCGAGTGGATGCGCCTGCGTGCGGCCCTGGCCAATCCGGCCCTGCGCGAGGAAGCGGCGCATCGCTACGCCCAGCAGGCCATCAGCGGGGGGCGCGAGGCGTCGCCGGTGCTGCGCGAGCAATTGCAACAGTCGGCGCTGCGCGGGCTGACCATCTTCGCCGGTGACGGCAAGGTCTCCGGCTACATCGCCGTGACCCGCTTCCTGGAGCAATTGCCCGCCGCCGAGCAGGAAAAGGCGGCCGATATCTTCATGAAGATCCTCAACGGCAGCATGTGGGAACTGTGGCAGGCTGCGCGTGCCCAGGATGGCCTGGCACCGGTGGCCAGCGACGAAAAGCACGGCCGCTTCCTGCAACTGGCCATCAATGCCCTGGCCGATGCCGCCTTCTACCCGGCGCCGGTATTCCTGCAACTATCAGGCTTCCAGGAGATCAAGGCTTCTGTGCTGCAGGTGACGCGTTCGCCGGGCAAGAAGGTGGTCTATCTGGGGTGCCTGTTCCTGGTGCTGGGCGTGTTTGCGATGCTCTACATTCGCGAGCGTCGCCTGTGGATCTGGATCAAGCCCGCTGCCGATGGCCAGGGCAGCCAGGCGCTCCTGGCCATGAGCACGCAGCGCCGCACGCTGGACTTCGACCAGGAATTCGAGCAGATGAAGGCCCGTCTCACCGGCGCCGCAAGTCCCCCTCAGGGCCCGGCGGCATAGCATTGACCATGCCGCCGGCAGATGGCGGTCATTACCCAGGCAGTTGAGCCAGCGCGTCGCGTTGGCGCAGCGCCCAGGACAGCAGCAGTGGAGAACGCAATGGAATTGACGCAAGCAAACCAGGCCTACGCCGAAGAACAAGGGTTCTTCCGCCGCCTCAGCATCGTGGACTGGATCTACGCCGCCCTGCTGGTGGCGGGCTCGCTGTACGCCTTCGGGCGTTTCGGCAGCTATATGGATTACTACGAGAAGGCGGTGCTGCTGCTGGCGGCCCCCACCTTCGCCTGGCTGGGCTGGCACTGGAAGCCGGTGCGCCTGCTGATGGTGGTGATCGCAGTGCTCTCGCTGGGTGCCATCGCCATGTATGGCGGCGCCCTGGAACTGGCCGACAAGAAATTCTTCCTCAAGTACATGCTCTCCAGCCAGTCCGCCATCCTCTGGATGAGTGCGCTGTTCTGCCTGTCCACGCTGTTCTACTGGGGCGGCCTGGCCACCAAAGCCGGTACCGGCAACGCGATCGGTTCGCGCCTGTGCTGGGCGGCTGTGGTACTGGGGTTTACCGGGCTGATGGTGCGCTGGTACGAGTCCTACCTGATCGGGCCAGACGTCGGGCACATCCCGATTTCCAATTTATATGAAGTTTTCATCCTGTTCTGCCTGATTACGGCGCTTTTTTACCTGTATTACGAACAACGTTACGCAACACGCCAGCTTGGTGCCTTCGTGCTGACCGTGATCACGGCGGCGGTGGGCTTCCTGATGTGGTATACCGTTTCGCGGGATGCGGCCGAGATCCAGCCCCTGGTGCCCGCCCTGCAGAGCTGGTGGATGAAGATCCACGTGCCGGCCAACTTCATCGGTTACGGCACCTTCGCCCTGGCGTCCATGGTGGCGGTGGCCTACCTGCTGCGCGAGCGCGGCATCCTGGCCGATCGCCTGCCCACGCTGGAGGTGCTGGACGACGTGATGTACAAGGCGATTGCGGTGGGCTTTGCCTTCTTCACCATCGCCACCATCCTGGGCGCGCTGTGGGCGGCCGAGGCCTGGGGCGGCTACTGGTCGTGGGACCCGAAGGAAACCTGGGCCCTGATCGTCTGGCTCAACTATGCCGCCTGGCTGCACATGCGCCTCATGAAGGGCCTGCGTGGCCGCGCGGCAGCCTGGTGGGCGCTGGTGGGCCTGCTGGTGACCACCTTTGCCTTCCTGGGGGTGAACATGTTCCTCTCCGGCTTGCATTCCTACGGCGAACTTTGACGGCGCGGGCAGCTCCTTGATCAGGGCGGCCCTGCCGCCCTGACCCCGAACCCAAGGAGCAACAATGAACGAACCCACCATCGCACCCGCACTGGTCATCTTCGATTGCGACGGCACCCTGGTCGACAGCGAAGTAGTGGCCGCGCGCGCCTGGTCCGAGTATGTGGCCGGCTATGGTGTCACGCTCAGCCCGGCAGAGGCCCTGGCGCGGTTTCGCGGCGTGAGCATGAAGTGGTGCATTTCCCATATCGAACAATTGAGCGGCCAGGTGTTGCCGGCGCATTTCGAGCAGGAATTGCGTGCGCTCATGGGTGGGATGCTGGAGCAGCACCTGCAGCCCATCAACGGCGCCGTGGAGATGGTGGAGCAACTGCGCCTGCCCTTTGCACTGGCCTCCAATGCCCCGCATCACAAGATCGAACTGTGCCTGCGCGTGACCGGCCTGCTGCCGCACTTCGCCGGCCGCATCTTCAGCGCCTACGATGTACAGCGCTGGAAACCCGATCCCGCCCTGTTCCTGTTTGCCGCCGAGCGTCTGGGCGTGGACCCGCTACGCTGCGCCGTGGTCGAGGACAGCCTGCCGGGCGTACAGGCCGCTCTGGCGGCGGGCATGAAGGTCATCGCCTTGCAGGAGCATGGAGTGCATCCCGAAATGCCGGCTGGCGTGCCGGTCATCACCCGCTTGGCGCAATTGCATTCGCATTTGGCCTGACCTTGTGGACAGTTCCAGCGGCGCGCAATTTAGGTAAGATCAGCAAGAATCTTCATATCCTGCTCCTATGCTCCGTCCCATCGACCGCGAACGGCAAATCATTTACTGCGACCGCGCCATTGAAGTGCGTCCGCTGGGCCTGCGCGAGGCGCCGGCGCTGTATGACGCGGTGCGCCAGTCGCGCGATGCCATCAGTCAGTGGGAAGCCTGGTGTACCCCGGACTATGGCCTGCTGGACGCCAAGCTGTTCCTGCAGCGCGCCATCGAGCAATGGCAGGTCCACGCCGCCTACGACTTCAACATCATCGATCGCAGCAATGGCCTGGTGATCGGTTCGGTGGCCATCAACCAGGTCAGCCAGTTGAACCAGATGGCCAACCTCGGCTACTGGGTGCGCGCAGGCTATACCGGGCGCGGCATTGCCGCCCTGGCCGCACGGGCGGCGGCGGCCTTCGCTTTTTCCAGGGCCGGCCTGACCCGGCTGGAAATCGTGGCCCAGGCCGGCAACCTGCGCAGCCAGCGCGTGGCCGAGAAGACCGGCGCCACGCTGGAATGCCTGGCCCGCAATCGGCTGGTGTTCCATGGCGAGCCGCGTGACGCCAAGGTGTTTTCCCTGGTGCCGGCCGATCTGGGGATGGCCGTACCGGTGCACGGGTGAGCCTTGTCGCAGGGTCTGATAAACATTCCTTGGGGTAATTTTTTTCGTCGTATTTTTGTTGTGAAAAGTGAAGAAAGATACGTTTCGCAACAAATTTTTCTGCGCTTTTTTGTTCCGTAAACCTGCACAATCGAGCGCATTCTGACAGCGCTGTCAGCCTTGATGGACGTGGGTTTGCGCGGTTTTTTGCGTGGCCGCATGGAATTCTTGTGTCGAGGAAATTTGAATTTGGCTGACAAAATACTGACTTTTCGCGTATTCCAAATCGGCGCTCGGGCGTTACATAGCTAAAGCGCTGTCAAGAAACGTAGCGCTTGTGTATCTGGAGCAGTTTCCCGGAATCAAGACTTAGGCAATATCTTTCCGGGGCGCTGCGTGTTCTTCCAACAACAACTCGGCAATGGAAGAACGTTGAGCGTCAGCGACGTAAGAGGAAATACGATGCAAGCCATACAACGCAACAAGACCACGAATAACAATCACGCCGGCCGCGCCGCCCAACAATACGTCATGGGCGGGGAAGCGCGCAGTTCCCGCCTGGCCAAGCGCTTCAAGGGCGCCGAGGCGGCGCATCAGGACGACGACTGCAACGCGCGTTACGACAAGATTTCCAAGCAGATGGATGACGCCCTGGAAGGCGGTTCGCCGCAGCGCTTCAAGCGGCCCAAGATGGAAAGTGACATCATCGCCCGCTAATGAACCGCTGATGCGGCCCTGACCCTGAATCAGGCTTAATCATTCCCGAGCGATAAAAAAACAGCCGGAGGCGGTTTCGCTCCGGCTGTCGTTTTCTGCAGTGCTGGCTGGATATGAGGTTTGATGAACCTTTGCCGGCGTCGGGCACCTCGCGGCTACAGGCTTTCCTCGCGCGCATCCCGCGCCAGCAGCCGGGTCACCATTTCCTGTACCGACACGCCATCGAACAAGGCCGCCGCCACCGCATCGGTGATGGGCATCTCGATGCCTTTTTCGCGCGCCAGTTCGCGCACGGCCTGCGCGCAGCGCACACCCTCGGCGACGTGACCGAGTTCGGTCACGATATCCTCCAGTTTCTTGTTCTGGGCCAGGCCCAGACCGACCCGCCGGTTGCGTGAGAGGTCGCCGGTGCAGGTCAGGATCAGGTCGCCCACGCCGGACAATCCCATGAAGGTTTCTGCACGTCCGCCCAGCGCCACGCCCAGGCGTGTGATTTCCGCCAGGCCGCGCGTGATCAATGCCGCACGGGCGTTGAGGCCCAGTTGCAGGCCATCGGCCACCCCGGTGGCAATGGCCAGGATGTTCTTGACCGCGCCGCCAATTTCCACTCCCACCAGGTCGTCGCTGGAATAGATGCGGATATTGTTGCCATGCACGGCGGTGACCACGCGCTGGCACAGGGCCGCGTCGGCGCCGGCGATGGTCAGCGCGCAGGGCAGGCCGCGCGCCACTTCCTGGGCGAAGGAGGGGCCGGAGAGCACACCCGCCGCCAGTTCCGCCCCCAGCACTTCCTGCACCACCTGGTGCGGCAACAGCCGCGTGCCTTCTTCCAGACCCTTGCACAGCCACACCAGGTTGGGGATGGGATAGACGCGCAGATGGCCGGCCAGTTTGCGCAGGCCCGATACCGAGGAGGCGGCAATGAGCAGCGAGTCGGCTGGATCGTCGCAGACATGGCGCACCGCGGCGTCGACATCGGCGCTGACCTTCAACTCCGGCGGCAGTGCGAATCCCGGCAGGTACAGACGGTTTTCTCGCTGCTGGTCGGCTTCCTGCATGGCCTGGGCATTGCGCCCCCACAGCACGACCTGGTGCTTGCGCGCCAGCGGAATGGCCAGCGCCGTACCCCATGCGCCGGCGCCCAGAATGGTGATCTTCATGGTTGTCGTTCTTTGCTCAGTCTTGGTCTTGCGGTCTTGCTCAATCGCCCCAGACCTCGCCGGCCTTCACGAAGCCGCTCTGGCCGTCGCGATGGCGCACCTTGACCCAGCCATTGTTGGGGCTTTCCAGCATTTCCAGCAGCACTGACTTGTCGGCCGTGAAGACTACCGGGCTGCCTTCATCGGCGGCGCTGAAGATGCGTGCATTGGCCACCGATACCACCAACATGCGCTTGGGCGTCAAGGCCTTGGAGGAAATCCAGGACAGCGTGCCAGCGGCATCCCGCACCTTGCTCCATTCGCCATAGGTCAGCACTACTTCCACCGGCATCCCGCGCGGGGCGACGTAGACGCGGCGGCCCTTTTCGGACGGGGCGTCGTACATGATGGCGGGGGCGGCGCCGACCGACTTGAAGTCCAGGGCCAGGGCATCCTTGGCCATGCAGGCGCCCAGCAGGGTGGCGCAAAGAATCAGGGGCAGGCGTTTCATCGTGAAGGTCTCCGCAGAAGGGAAAGCGCCGCAGCGCGGGCTGCGGCGACTTGATGTCGTGCCGGGCGGTCGCAGGGGAGGCGGCCGGCCCGGCAGGCGGACAGAGGGTGAAGCAGGATCAGTTGACGGCGGTGGAGCCGTTGTTGACCAGGGTCGCGCCTTGTTGCTCGGCCAGCGCCTGCAGGCGTTGCTGGTAGAACACTTCGAAGTTGATCTCGGCCAGGTGCACCGGCGGGAAACCGGCGCGGGTGATGGCATCGGCGATGTTGGCGCGCAGGTACGGGTAGATGATGTTGGGGCAGCCGATGCCCAGCAGCGGGTCCAGCTGTTCGGCCGGCACGTTGCGGATCTCGAAGATACCGGCTTGCTTGCCTTCGACCAGGAAGGCCACCTTGTCGTTGACCTTGGCGGTCACGGTGATGGTCACGGTCGATTCGAACACGCCTTCAGCCAGCGCTTCGGCACCGACGTCCACCGACACTTCGATGGAGGGCGCTTCCTGTTCCAGGAAGATGGCCGGGGAATTGGGCTGTTCCAGCGACAGATCCTTGAGGTACACGCGCTGGATCTGGAAGACGGGTTGCTGTTGGGCTTCTTGGTTCTGTTCCGACATGGATCTCTTTCAGGTTCGGTGAATCGATAGGGGAAGGTTGCTGAGCCGGCCTTAGGCTTGCAGCAGCGGGTCCAGCTTGCCGGCGCGGTCCAGTGCGCTCAGATCATCGAAGCCGCCGACGTGGGTATCGCCGACATAGATCTGGGGTACGGTGCGGCGGCCGGTCTTTTGCATCATCAGCTCACGCTGCTGAGGGTCGAGGTCCACGCGGATCTTGTCGATCTGCGTGATCCCCTTGCTGGCCAGCAAACGCTCGGCCATCATGCAATACGGGCACACGGCGGTGCAATACATGGTCACCGGGGCGCTCATTTGGCCTCCTTGGTGGTCAGCGGCAGGCCCTGGCCCTGCCAGGCGGCGATGCCACCATGCAAGCCATAGACCTCGGTGAAGCCGGCCTTCTTCAGCGAAGACTCGGCGCGGCTGGCCTGGGTGCCGGTCTGGCAGACCACGATCACCGGACGGCCCTTCAACTTGTCCAGTTCGCCGATGCGCTGCGGCAACTCTTTCAGGGGGATGTTGCGGGCGTCGCGCAGGTGGCCGGCGGCGAACTGTTCGCTGTCGCGCACGTCCAGCACCAGCACCTTGCCCTGGTTGAGCATCTGCGTAGCCTGCAAGAGGCTGAGCTTGTTACCGCGCTGCTGCAGGTAGGGAACCAGCAACGCACCGCCGGAGACCAAGGCCAAGGCGATCAGGAAAATATTGTCGATGATGAATTTCACGGCAGTCCAATGAGTTTACTGAATCCCGGCATTATAAAATAGAAGCATTGGCCGTTTTCATCCGGGCCGAACAGTCTACGGTTTGCGCCTCGTCTCGCGTAGTTCACCTTGGGGCAGCCGCATCGCTTTATCCATCATTAAAAACTAGTCCGCTATGTACAAAATCGTATTCATGCGCCACGGCGAATCGACCTGGAACCTGGCCAACCGCTTCACCGGCTGGGTCGACGTCGACCTGACCGAGAAGGGTGTGGCCGAAGCCCGCCAGGCCGGCAAGCTGCTCAAGGAAGCCGGTTTCTCGTTCGACCTGGCCTATACCTCGGTGTTGAAGCGTGCCATCCGCACCCTCTGGACCACGCTGGATGAAATGGACCAGATGTACGTCCCCATCAAGAACGACTGGCGCCTCAACGAACGCCACTACGGTGCCCTACAAGGCTTGAACAAGGCCGAAACCGCCGCCCAGTATGGCGACGAGCAGGTGCTGGTCTGGCGCCGCAGCTACGACACCCCGCCCAACCCGCTGACCCCGGGCGAGGAGCGCGATTCTTTTGGGGATGCCCGCTATGCCGGCCTCTCGCGCGAACAGGTGCCGCTGACCGAATGCCTGAAGGATACCGTGGCCCGCGTGCTGCCGGCCTGGAACGACGCCATCGCCCCGGCCATCCGCGCTGGCAAGCAGATCATCGTATCGGCCCACGGCAACAGCCTGCGCGCCTTGATCAAGTACCTGGACGGCATCAGCGACAACGACATCGTCGGCCTGAACATCCCCAACGGCCAGCCGCTGGTCTATGAACTGGACGCCGACCTCAAGCCCATCAAGAGCTACTACCTGGGCGACCAGTCCGCCATCGAGGCGGCGCTCAAGGCCGTGGCCAACCAAGGGAAGTCGAAATAAAACTGCGTTTTTCCAGCAAGACGCCGGCCGCACAGGCCGCGTCCCTTTCCGGCAAGTGCACACCACCGGCGCGTCCCGGCCTGTTGGCCGACGCGCTGCGGGGCTGTCTGCGCGCGCTTGCAGCCATCGGCGTGGGTTGCCTGCTGTGCGCAGCGGTGCAGGCCCAGCCGATCACCGAGCGCACCAAACAGAAGCAGGCCGCCGAGAAGGAACAGGCCGACCTGCAACAGCGCCTGGCCAATCTCAAGCGCGACATCGACAAGACCGAGACCGCCAAGGACAACGCCGCCGATGCGCTGTCTGCTTCCGAGCAAGCCATCTCCAAGGCCAATCGTTCGCTGCGCGACCTGGCCCAGGAACAGCAGGCCACCGAAGCGCGCCTGGCGCAACTGGTCAAGCAGTTGAATGAATTGACGGCACTGGTCAACGCCCAACAGGCCCAGCTTTCCAAGCTGCTGCGCGAGCAGTACGTGGCCGGTAATGAAGACCGCATCAAGCTGCTGCTCTCGGGCGACAATCCCAATCGCATNCACCGCGAGCTGCAGTACATGGGCTATGTCTCGCCAGCCCCAGCCCAGCTGATCGAAACCCTGCGCGCCACC
>NZ_BADI01000557.1:0-1813 GCF_000333555.1 Herbaspirillum sp. B65
CAGTTTCTGACCGTCAACGATCGCTACGCGCAGTTCTTCCTGCTGCGTGGCGTTGAACAACATACGTTTCATGGTTTCACTCCGGGATCCGAAGATCCTTCAAATGGCCCGTCCGTATGTGGTAGCGGGCCAAAAGTACAGGGGATGTACGCGAGAACGAAGTGATTGGGGAGGGAATTGCCTTGATTGTGTGAGTGCGCCTTAGCGGGCGCTCCAGCACAAGGGGGCGCGGATGCGGCAGACGGGAACGCCGGGCAGCACCGTATCCGCGCCGCGCGCGCCGCCATAGGCGGTCGCGCAGGCAACTGCGGACGGTAAGCTGGTCTGTGGAGCCAAACGTAACATGGTGGGTTGGCGACGGCGATCGGGTTCAACTGCATCAACCGGCAAGCTTCGCGGTGCTTCGGCCAGGACTGCGGCATGGCCCGGGCAATGCGCTGCAAGAGGGGCGGGCGGATGAGCCTGCGCCGGTTGCGCTGCATGATGCTGCTGTTGCCGGGGGCTGTGCGCTGCGGACCTGAACCGGAACACCGGATGCGAGTCTTGCCAGACTTTTATCCTGATGATCCAAACAATTCTGTTCCACTTCCAGGCGCGCTGTCCGATTGCAACTGCGGTGCAAACTGGACTCGCGCAGGGAAGGTGCGTACTCGTTTCGAGGCCTTTACGTGGACCAGGCAAGCGGCATGATCGGCTGTATTGTCAACCGTTGCAGCGCTTTTATTGCGTCTGCGATGCCGCGCGTCGTGGTTTTCGGGGCCCCCTTCGTCTATTTTGCAAATGAGCGAGGCTGACGAAGTCTCCTCTTGTGTAGAATGTTCCTTTTTTATTCTACTGACGCCGTTTTTTGATCGGCGTCAATCGATTATATATTCAAAATGAAGGACTTAGCGAGATTTTCTAGGGGGGCTTCTGAAAGCGCCGCAGCTGCGCCCGCCTCCCGGAACGCAACAGCCTCGCACAACCTTCCCCAGGTGCAGTTGCTGACCATTTCCGACGAAGAGGCGGGACAGCGGATTGACAATTTCCTGCTGCGGGTCTGCAAGGGCGTTCCCAAGAGCCATATCTACCGTGTCCTGCGCTCGGGCGAGGTGCGCGTCAACAAGGGCCGCATCGACCAGACCTATCGCCTGGTCGAAGGCGATGTGGTGCGCGTGCCGCCAATACGAGTTGCAGAGAAGCAAGAACAGGTGGTGCCCGGTGCCGAATTCCGCATCCTGCTGGAAGATAGCCACCTGCTGGTCATCGACAAGCCGGCCGGCGTGGCCGTGCACGGTGGCTCGGGCGTGAGCTATGGCGTGATCGAACAATTGCGTGCGGCGCGGCCCCAGGCCAAGTTCCTGGAACTGGTACACCGTCTGGACCGTGATACCTCCGGCGTGCTCTTGATCGCCAAGAAGCGCTCGGCCTTGACCAACCTGCACGACCAGATGCGCGAGGGCACGACCGACAAGCGCTATTTCACGCTGGTGCAGGGGGACTGGAAGAACGCCCGCCAGCATGTGAAGTTGCCGCTCTTCAAGTACAGCACGCCCGATGGCGAGCGCCGCGTGCGGGTGCAGGCCGATGGTCAGCCCTCGCACACGATCTTTTCGCTGTTGCGCCGCTTCGGTGAATTTGCCCTGCTGGAAGCTGAACTGAAGACCGGTCGCACCCATCAGATCCGGGTACACCTGTCTTCCAGCGGTTTTCCCATCGTCGGCGACGACAAGTACGGCGACTTCACCCTCAACAGGNCCTTGCAGAAAGCCGATGGCAGCCGCATCGCCTTCAAGCGCATGTTCCTGCACGCCTGGCGCATCAGCTTCCGGCA
>NZ_BADI01000556.1:0-2015 GCF_000333555.1 Herbaspirillum sp. B65
CAGCCTGGCCACTTCGACCGCGCTGCCGGGTGGCAGTGATGACGTTTTCGCCGCGGCACTGGCCACGAACACGGATTGCGGCGCTTCGCCGGCTTCTGCCTGGTCATTGGCTTCGGCGGCATCACCTTCGGCGTTTTCGATCAGGTTGCCGTTTTCGTCACGTTCGCGACGATGACGGTTGCGACCGCCACGACGACGACGACGACGCGGCTCGCTGCCGCCTTCGGCAGTTTCTACGCCTTCGACGCCTTCAGCGCCTTCGACCTGTGCGGCATCGACCTGGGCGGCCTGCTCATCATTGGTCAGCGCCACGGCACCCGCGGCCACGCCTGCGGTAGCGGCGCCGGCTGCCAGTGCGACTTCCAGCGGCAGACCTTCCTCGGTCTTGGCTGGATTGCGTTCGCCACGCGGGGCGCGCGGTTCACGTGGTTCACGTGGTGTACGCGGTTCACGACCTTCGCGCACTTCACGACCCTCGCGGGCTTCACGCGGTTCGCGTGGTTCGCGGGGTTCACGCGCTTCATTGCGACGGGCTTCCTTCGGTTCCTGGCCTTCCCGTGCCTCGCGCGGTTCGCGGCCTTCCTTGGGTTCGCGCGGGCCACGCGGCGGACGGGCCTGCTTGGCCTCGGCGGCTTCGCCGGCCTTCAGTTCGACGGCGGCCGGGCCGCGGGCGGCGCGTTGCTCGCCGTTGCGCTCACCACGCTCGCCACGTTCGGCGCGCTCACCACGTTCAGTGCGCTCGCCACGGTTGCGGTTGCGGCCATTACGCTCGCCACCACGGCCACCACGTTCGCCTTCGCGCTTGGCAGGGGCCTTGGCTTCGACGGCGGCCGGGGCTTCTACCGGCGCTACCGGCTTCTTGCGGAAGAAGGCGAAGATCTTGCCCAAGAGACCGGATTCCGGTGCCAGGGTCGGCGGCGGTACGGCGGCGGCCACCGGTTCCGGGGCCTTGCGTTCGACGATGGGGGCCGGCTGGTCGGGGGTGATGCCCTTGACCACGGCTTCCTGGCGCGGACGCACTTCTTCCTTCTGGCGCTGGCTGTAGCCGATGTCGGTATCGGCTTGCTCGGCCATGGTGTAGCTGGCTTGGGCGTCGTCCAGGCGCGGATCGTCGTGCTTGATCCGTTCCATCTTGTAGTGCGGGGTTTCCAGGTGCTTGTTGGGGATCATGATGACGGTGACGCGATGACGCGTCTCGATCTTCAGGATTTCGCCACGCTTCTCGTTCAACAGGAAGGCGGCGACGTCCACCGGCGCCTGCACGTGGATGGCGGCCGAATTTTCCTTCATGGCCTCTTCCTGGATGATGCGCAGCACCTGCAGGGCGGAGGATTCGGTATCGCGGATGTGGCCGGTGCCGTTGCAGCGCGGGCAGGTCACGTGGCTGCCTTCGGACAGCGACGGGCGCAGGCGCTGGCGCGACAGTTCCATCAGGCCAAAGCGGGAGATCTTGCCCATCTGAACGCGGGCGCGGTCGTGGTGCAGGGCGTCCTTGAGACGGCCTTCCACTTCGCGCTGGTTCTTGGAATTCTCCATGTCGATGAAGTCGATCACGATCAGGCCGCCCAGGTCGCGCAGGCGCAACTGGCGGGCCACTTCATCAGCCGCTTCGAGGTTGGTGTTGAAGGCGGTGGTCTCGATGTCGCTGCCACGGGTGGCGCGCGCCGAGTTCACGTCCACCGACACCAGTGCTTCGGTGTGGTCGATCACGATGGCGCCGCCCGAAGGCAGCGGAACGGTACGCGAGTAGGCGGTCTCGATCTGGTGTTCGATCTGGAAGCGCGAGAACAGCGGCACGTCGTCGCGGTAGCGCTTGACGCGGTGGACCATGTCCGGCATCACGTGGGCCATGAACTGCTGGGCCTGGTCGTGGATGTCGTCGGTGTCGATGAGGATTTCGCCGATGTCGGGCTGGAAGTAGTCGCGGATGGCGCGGATGACCAGCGAGGACTCCTGGTAGATCAGGAAGGCGCCCGAGCCGGACTGGCCGGCGCCTTCGATGGCGCGCCAGAGTG
>NZ_BADI01000555.1:0-1681 GCF_000333555.1 Herbaspirillum sp. B65
TCCATGTATTCGATGAAGCGCAGGATGGCCGGCGTTCCCTTGAAGTAGCGCGCCATGGGCAGGATCTGATCGTCGTTGACGCCTTTCTTGACCACCATGTTGATCTTGATCGGCCCCAGCCCGGCTGCGTGGGCGGCCTCGATACCTTCCAGCACGCGCGCCACCGGGAAATCGACATCATTCATGCGGCGAAAACTGGCGTCGTCCAGCGAATCCAGCGACACCGTCACGCGTTGCAGGCCGGCGTCCTTGAGCGCCTGGGCCTTTTGCTTCAACAGGGTGCCGTTGGTGGTTAGGGTCAGGTCGACGGCTTGGCCGTCGGGCGTGCGCAGGGCAGCCAGCAGGGCGATCAGGGTTTCGATGTTCTTGCGCAGCAGCGGCTCGCCACCGGTCAGGCGGATCTTGCGCACGCCATGGGCCACGAACTGCGCGGCCACGCGGGCCAGTTCTTCAAAGCTCAGCAGGTCAGAATGCGGCAGGAACTGGTATTGCTTGTCGAAGACATCCTTGGGCATACAGTAGACGCAGCGGAAATTGCAGCGGTCGGTGACCGAGATGCGCAGGTCATGCAGGGGACGCCCCAGGCTGTCACCCAGCCAGCCGCTGGGCTGCACCGCCAATGGCGTCACGGCGCCAGCCTTGCTGGCGAAGGGCGCGGGCCGGACGTCGACGATGGGAATGACGCGTTTGTTCATACGAGCTGGCGGAGTCACAGGTAGCTAACGATAGCACGGGAGGCGCACGGGGGTAGATGCACGATCATTCATATATGCCCGGTTTGCGGCTGAGCCGGGCCGCCCATGCCACCACTGGCGCGGCCCTGGCGCCATCTGGTCAGCGCGGCAGTGGCCGGTGAGGATGACTGTATCGTTGCCGCAGCCCCCCAACTGTCACCAAATAGGGTGTCTATTGCCGATGACAAGGGGTAAATGCCACCTTGCTGCAGCCAAGCAGACATGAGAAAGGGAGCCGAAGCTCCCTTTCTACCTTTCGCGTGGTCGATCTGCAATCGGTGGGTCATGGCTGACCCACCCTGCCGGCATCAACGGCGGGTTTCCACCTGCACCAGCGGCTCGCTCGACTGCGGCGGCAGCGGCTTGCGCTCGCGCGGCACACGCGGTGCCGGCACGATGGCCGCAGCCGCTTCCTGGGCGGCGCGCAGCTTGACCGGGTCGGTGGTGGCCAGGGTCAGGCCGGCGTGCGACAGCATCTGCTGCAGCGAGTCCCACTGGGCGCCGTTGCCGGCAGCAGCAGGGGTAGTAGCTGCGGCAGGTGCAGCAACTACCGGTGCCGGAGCGACCGGAGCCGAAGCTTCGGCAACCACGGCAGGGCTGGCTTCGACGGCATCCAGCAGGCTGATCTGCTGCGGTACCACCGGGGCCGGTGCGGCAACCACTTCGACCGGGGCTTCGGAGGCAGCCGGAGCGGCCACCGCTGCCTGCACCGGTTCGAAGGCCGGCGTCGGGGCGAAGCTGGCGTCGATGGACGGCGCCGGCGGTTCGATGGCTTGCTGGTGCGAGAACACGGCTTCGGTCGCTTCGGCTGCGGCAGCAGCGACGGCTTCCACCGAATTGACGCCGCTTTCGACCTGGGCGGCGGCCTCGGCCTGCACGTTCACCGGGGCGGCCGGGGTCGGCTCCTGGCTTGGCTCGGGCACCGGGGAGGCCGAGAACGAGGCCTG
>NZ_BADI01000554.1:0-1439 GCF_000333555.1 Herbaspirillum sp. B65
TTCAAGAGCGTGATCTGCGGATTGATGCCGACGCCGCCGAAGATGCAGGCCGAGGTCAGCGGCAGGTACTTGCCGTACTGACGCACGCTCTCTTCGACCTGGCGGGCCAGTTCGCGGGTAGGGGCCAGGATCAGCGCGCGGATCGGCAGATGGCCATTGATCTTCTGGCGCGGCATGGTCGACAGGCGTTGCAGCAGCGGCAGGGTGAAGCCGGCGGTCTTGCCGGTGCCGGTCTGGGCGCCGGCCAGCAGGTCACCGCCGGAGAGCACTGCCGGAACAGCCTGGGCCTGGATCGGGGTCGGGGAGGTATAGCCTTGTTCGGAAACGGCACGAACGATTTCGTCGGACAAGCCGAGCGCGGAAAATGACATGAGACTCTGAAATTGGGTTTGGCCTGTGGTCCCGTACGGGCGCCAGTCGCAGGCAAACGGGGTTGGAACTTGAGGAGGGCGCGGACTTGACTGGCTATACGCCGCGCAGGCCGCAGTATAACAGCGCAACCTGCGCACTACGCGAATTATTTTGAGAAGTTGTGGGGCTCAGCTCATCCTTGACGGCGCGCCAAAAAACTAAGTACCGGCGGCAGAACCAGTGCGCTTTGCATCAGTCCGCCGAAGTGGGTCACGCCCGGCAGGCTGACGAATTCACCCTGCGGCAGCAAGCTTGCGGTGCGCTGGACGGCCGCATGACGGGCATCGGCATCGCCACAGAAGAGCAGGCAGGGCAGCCTCATCTGCGCCAGCAGGTCTTCCTGCGAGGGGCGCGCTTGCTGGGCGGCGGCCGCCAGTGCGAGCAGGTCGTTGGCGCGGATGAGCATCTTCACCTGCGGCGAAATCCGTTCGTCGAGCAGCCTTTCGAAGGTGGCGATGAAGGCTTCGGGGTCGCGCCCGTCGATGCCGTGGAAACCATCCCAGCTGCGATCTTCATAGGGATGGGCCGCGCCCAGGGTGAGGCTATGCAAGCGCTGCGGTGCATGGCGCACCAGCCCGTAGCCGACCCAGCCGCCCAGCGAATAGCCGAAGAAGTGGGCGCGTTCTATGCCCAGCGCATCGAGCACCGCCAGTGCATCACGACAGCGTTGTGGCTGGCTGTAGGCGGCCGTTTCGTGCGGCTTGTCGCTCTGGCCGTGGCCCAGGGCATCGAACATGATGACCTGGTAGTGCTCGCGCAGCGCGGCGGTAAAACCGAAGAAGCGCCACGCTTCCAGGCTGCTGGTGAAGCCGTGGTGCAGTAGCAGGGGCGGGCCGTTGCCCTCGACCTGGTAGTGGATCTTGCGGTTGTCGCTGAGGGCAAAGGGCATGGCGTTTTCGTGCGTGTTCTGGTGGGGATGGTTCAGTTCTTTTCGTCGGCTAGCTTCTTGCAGCGGCGCGCCAGCAACTCCCGCGAGCGGGCGCAGATTTCTTCATTGCTGAGGTCTTCGATGTGGGTGGCAATCGACC
>NZ_BADI01000553.1:0-2354 GCF_000333555.1 Herbaspirillum sp. B65
CCCGTTCGGCGGCTCGCCACCATGATGCGGCTGCCGCACGTGCAAGATGCGGCCGGGCTGGATGTGGGCTTCGTGGGTGTGCCGCTGGATATCGGTACTTCCAACCGCTCCGGCACGCGCTTCGGGCCGCGCCAGATCCGTAGCGAATCGGTACTGCTGCGCCCCTACAACATGGCCACCCGCGCCGCCCCCTTCGATTCGCTGAAAGTGGCTGACCTGGGTGACGTGGCCTTGAATCCCTATAGCCTGCTGGATTCGGTGCGCATGATCGAAGAGGCGTATGACCGTATCTACGCTACCGGTTGCAAGACCATCAGCCTGGGCGGCGACCACACCCTGACCCTGCCCATCCTGCGTGCCATGGCGCGCCATCGCGGCCCGGTGGGATTGATCCACGTGGATGCCCATGCCGACGTCAACGACACCATGAATGGCGAGAAGATCGCCCACGGCACGCCGTTCCGCCGCGCCTTCGAGGAGGGTTTGCTGGACCCGCAACGGGTGGTGCAGATCGGTCTGCGCGGCACCGGTTATCACGCCGATGATTTCGACTGGTGCCGTGCCCAGGGTTTCCGCGTGGTGCAGGCCGAGGAGTGTTGGCATCGCTCGCTGGCGCCGTTGATGGAAGAGGTGCGTGCGCAGATGGGGGAGGGCCCGGTCTACCTGACCTTCGATATCGATGGTCTGGACCCGGCCTTTGCGCCTGGTACCGGCACGCCCGAGATTGGCGGGTTGACGGTGCAGCAAGGGCTGGAAATCATCCGCGGCTGCAAGGGGCTGGACATTGTCTCGGCCGATGTGGTCGAGGTCTCGCCGCCCTATGACCAGGCCGGAACCACCGCACTGGTGGCGGCTAACCTGGCATATGAAATGTTGTGCATCCTGCCGGGCGTGAAATACCGGGCCTGAGGCATCGATGCTGATGGGAAGTGAAGGAACAGGTCAAAAAACAAAAATGCCCGCAGCGTTTGATGCGGGCATTTTTATTTGCGCTCAAGACATTCAGTCCAGCGGCTTTTGCATGAACATGGCCTTGCCGGCTTCGGCCTTCAACTCATAGCCTGCAAAACCGCAGGCGCGATACAGCGCGCGCGCCACGGCATTGCCTTCCAATACTTCCAGCGTGAGCTTGCAGCAACCCAGCTTGCGGGCTTCTTCCTCGACTGCCGCCAGCAGCAGCTTGGCTACGCCCTGGCCGCGATAGGCCGGCATCACGGCCAGGTCATGCAGGTTCAGCAGTGGCTTGCAGGCGAAGGAGGAGAAACCTTCGATGCAATTGGCCAGGCCAGCAGGCGTGGTGCCATCGAAGGCCAGGAACACATGGGCGGTAGGACGTTTCTTCAGCTCGGCCGCCAAGTTCTCGCGCACGTAGTCGGAGAGCTGCTGGCCTCCGCCCATGGCATCGCAAGCGTAGGCATTGAGGGTCTCGAACAAGGCTGCCGCGTGGGCAGCGTTGTCGAGGTCGGCCTTGATGACGGAAACACCCATGTCGTTCCTTTACCGATGAAGTTGAGAAGATGATGGTCTTACTTGCCCGCTGCGCGCTGGCCGCCGTGGGTCAGCGCCGAGGGGCGCGGACCGCCCTGGCGAGGCTGGCCCGGGTTGCGCGGCTGGTTGTTGGCATGGGCCGGCTTGGGGGCGCGGTTGGCGTTGTTGCCACCGCTGCCGCCTGTGCTGCCATTGCCACCTGCGTTGCCAGAGCGTGCGCCTTGGCCGTGACCCTGGCCGCGTGCGGCATTGCCCTTGGCGGCTGGGCGCGGCTTGGCAGCTTGGCCGCCATTACCACCATTACCACCATTACCACCATTGCCGCCGTTGGCTGGTTTGGCCGGCTTGGCTGCAGCAGAATTGCCGTTGCCGTTTCCATTGGCAGCAGGTTTGCGCGGGGCGCTGCGCTGACCGCCACGTCCGCCACCGTTCTGGTGACGGCCCTGGCCGCTGCGCAGTTGGATCGGCTGCGGCTTGGCGCTGGGGTCGGGTTCGAAACCGGCAATCACTTCCACCGGAATCTCGCGCTTGATGAAGCGCTCGATGTCGTGCAACAGGTCGCGCTCATCCACGCAGACCAGCGAGACGGCTTCACCGGTGGCGCCGGCACGGCCAGTGCGGCCGATGCGGTGCACGTAATCTTCGGGTACGTTGGGCAGGTCATAGTTGACCACGTGCGGCAGTTGGTCGATGTCGATGCCGCGGGCAGCGATGTCGGTGGCGATCAGGGCGGTCAGCTTGCCGTCCTTGAATTCGGCCAGCGCCTTTGGTGCGGGCCGACTGGCTCTTGTTGCCGGGGATCGCCATGGCGCTGATGCCGTCCCGCGCCAGTTGCTCGACCAGCTTGTTGGCACCGTGCTTGGTGC
>NZ_BADI01000552.1:0-5440 GCF_000333555.1 Herbaspirillum sp. B65
TTTGAAGACTTGTTTGTCCAGAGCCCCCTTCTTTCCTTATCCGGAATCTCTTCAACAAATACACGGCAGATTCCTTCAAAGTCTCGGTGCATACAAGGATTCCCACCAATGACCGCAATCGTCCCCGGGTAATCACGCAAACTGCGTACTGCCAATCTGAAGTTCTCCAACGTCATGTCGTAGAAACGATCCTGATTGGCCAATAGACGTGTGCAATTTGAGCAGTGCAGATCACACTTATTGGTGATGTCGAGACAGATGATTCCCATCTGCGATGGAGACCGCATTGCGTCGAGCGCATTTTCAAATGCTATTTCTGACATGTCCTAACTTCCTTCGCTTAGCAGTTCATGAAAATATTCAATCGTCTTCAACAGCCCCTCCCTCAACCGGACCTGTGGATGCCAACTTAGTAGATTCTGTGCTCGAGTAATATCCGGGCGTCTCTGTCGCGGATCGTCTTGCGGCAAAGGGCGATGAACGATCTGACTTCTAGATCCCGTCAACTCGATCACTTCTCTTGCAATATCAATGATGCGAAGCTCGACAGGATTTCCGATATTTACCGGCTCATAAAAATCAGACGAACTCTCCATGAGCGCGACAACACCACCAATCAAATCGCTCACGTAGCAGAAACTTCTGGTTTGCGCCCCATCGCCGTAGACCGTAATTGGTTCTCCACGTATGGCTTGCACAATAAAATTACTCACCACCCGTCCATCGTCCACCCTCATCCGAGGACCGTATGTATTGAAGATTCTCGCCACCTTGATCGGCACACCATGCTGACGGTGGTAGTCAAAAAACAAAGTCTCCGCGCAGCGCTTCCCTTCGTCATAACAACTACGGATTCCTATCGGATTCACTCTTCCCCAATACGACTCCTTCTGAGGACTCATTTCAGGATCGCCATAAATCTCACTTGTACTGGCCTGAAATATCTTCGCCTTTACCCTCTTGGCCAGACCCAACATATTGATTGCCCCATGCACATTCGTTTTTAACGTCTGAACTGGATCACTTTGGTAGTGCACTGGCGAGGCCGGACAAGCCAAGTTGTAGATTTCATCGACCTCCACATACAGTGGAAAGGTCACGTCATGGCGAATCAGCTCAAAATTCCTCTCCTCTAATAGATGACCAATATTGCGGCGCATCCCCGTATAGAAATTGTCCAGACATAGCACCTCATTGCCCCTCTTAAGAAGGGCTTCACATAGATGCGATCCCAAGAATCCCGCGCCACCTGTGACCAATATCCTTTTCATCCTTGACCTATCGCTCTTTTCTCACGCTTCGGATAACTACGTTTAGCGCTTCACACCCGTATCTTGAATATTGAACAGGGATGCATTGGATTTCCTGTCCGAAAGCTCCGTAATCCAAGGCGTCACCTGGGGCGACTTCTGAATCGCTCTATTGGGATCGCTAATGTTCAACGTCGTAATTACCAATGGTGTCGCTACACCTTGAATCCACACGGCCTGCCCACCATTAAAGATCGCCCCACTTCCAATCTGACTCGTGGCGTCGGACGATTGATTATTCAAAATCGTTGCAGTCGTCGCAGTGGGCATACTTGCGATGGTGTAGTTCGCAGAATCAAATAACGTTGCATTCAGATTCACCTGTTTCGAGGCCCCTGCCGCCGGATTCACAAAGGTCGCACCAATGCGATATCCATTGAATTTCGACGCACCTTGCAGGCTGCCATCAGCTCTATTCGGGTCGCCCAACTGAACCAGTCCATTGCTAGAGGAAACAGTCGCTCCGGTCGTGCCGTCGTAACTCTTATCCGATACGACCACGTTCGAAAGAACAACGTTTGCCTTGGCAATCGTTGCCGTGGTTGTCGTTTGGCTTTCCGATGCAAGGCTGTAGTTAGCAGGATCGGCAAGCACCGTAGCCAGGCTCACCGTCTGCAAACCAGCCGCAGCGTTAGTGAACGACCCGCTCACCGTGTAATCGGTATAAGCAGATGGATTGGCCAAACTGCCATTAGCCGCGCTTGCATTGCCCAGGCGAACTGTCGCCGTCCCCGCGCTAGCAATATTTGCGTTGATCGTCATGTCATAGACCTTTCCATAGGCCACCACATTGCCCACCGTCACGTTCGCCTTCGCGATATTGGCCGTCGTGCTCAGCTGTGTTGCACCAGACAACGTGTAGTTCGTCGTATCTGCCAACGCCACATTCAGATTGACAGTCTTGTTATTCCCTGCAGACGCGTTGGCAAATCCGCCGATCAATGTCAGATTTGTGAAGACGGTCGCATTCGCCAAACTTCCGTTCGCAGTCGATGCATTACCCAATTGCACCTGGGCGCTTCCAGGTGTCAGCGACGCATTCGTCGTCGTGTCATACACCTTGTCCGATGCCGTCACATTCCCCAATGTCACGCTTGCCTTCGCGATAGTGGCCGTCGTGCTCAGTTGTGTTGCACCAGATAACGTGTAGTTCGTCGTATCTGCCAACGCGACGTTCAGATTCACTGTCTTGTTGCTACCCGCAGCAGCATCGGTAAAGCCACCTGCCAACGTAAGATTCGTGAACGACGTCGCATTAGCCAGACTTCCGTTCGCCGCTGATGCGTTACCCAGCTGAACCTGGGCGCTTCCCTTCGTCAGCGCTGCGTTCGTGGTGGTGTCATAGACTTTGTCCGATACCGCTACGTTAGCGATCGTCACGTTCGCCTTCGCAATGGTCGCTGTTGTGTTCGTTTGGCTTGACGTACTCACCGTGTAGTTCGTCGTATCGCCCAACGCCACGTTCAGGTTCACCGTCTGGCTACCGGCCGCTGCATTCGCATACGAACCGTTCACTGTGTAGTTGTTATAAGACGTCGCCGACGCCAACGTACCATTCGCCGCGCTGGCGTTACCCAACAACACCGTCGCCGCACCCACATTGCTAATGGCCGCGTTCGTCGTCGTGTCGTACACCTTATCCGAGGCCGTCACGTTCGCCACCGTCACATTGGCTTTCGCAATGTTGGCCGTCGTCTTGTTCTGGCTTGACGTGCTCAATGCGTAGTTCGTTGTGTCTGCCAACGCCACGTTCACGTTCACCGTCTGGCTAGCCGCTGCTGCGTTCGCATACGAACCATTGACCGTGTAATTGCTGTAGCCCGTCGCCGACGCCAACGTACCATTCGCCGCGCTGGCGTTACCCAGCAACACCGTGGCTGCACCCACATTGCTAATGGCCGCATTGGTCGTCGTGTCGTACACCTTATCCGACGCCGTCACGTTCGCCACCGTCACATTGGCCTTTGCAATATTGGCCGTCATGTTCTGCTGCGTCGTCCCCGACAACGTGTAGTTCGTCGTATCTGCCAACGCCACGTTCAGGTTCACAAGCTTGTTGCTACCTGCCGATGCATTTGCAAACGTCCCATTGGCCGTATAGTTGCTGAACGCCGTCGCACTCGCCAACGTTCCGTTCGCGGCCGACGCATTACCCAACTGCACCGTCACGTTGCCATTCGACAGTGCTGCGTTCGTCGTCGTGTCGTACACCTTGTCCGAGGCCGTCACGTTCGCTACCGTTACATTGGCCTTCGCAATGTTGGCTGTCGTCTTGTTCTGACTTGACGTGCTCAATGAGTAGTTCGTCGTGTCTGCCAACGCTACGTTCACGTTCACCGTCTGGCTACCCGCTGCTGCGTTCACATACGAGCCATTGACCGTGTAGTTGCTGTAGCCCGTCGCCGACGCCAGGCTGCCGTTCGCGGCAGAAGCGTTACCCAGCAACACCGTGGCTGCACCCACATTGCTAATGGCCGCACTGGTCGTCGTGTCGTACACCTTATCCGATGCAGTCACGTTCGCCACCGTCACATTGGCCTTCGCAATATTGGCCGTCGTCTGGTTCTGACTTGACGTGCTCAATGTGTAGTTCGTCGTGTCTGCCAACGCAACGTTCACGCTTACCGTCTGGCTACCTGCCGCGGCGTTCGCATACGAACCATTGACCGTGTAGTTGCTATAACCCGTCGCCGACGCCAACGTACCATTGGCTGCAGAAGCGTTACCCAACAGAACGGTCGCCGCACCCACATTGCTAATGGCTGCGTTCGTCGTCGTGTCGTACACCTTATCCGATGCCGTCACGTTCGCTACCATCACATTGGCCTTTGCAATATTGGCCGTCATGTTCTGTTGCGTCGTTCCCGACAACGTGTAGTTCGTCGTATCTGCCAACGCCACGTTCAGGTTCACAAGCTTGTTACTACCTGCCGATGCATTTGCAAACGTTCCATTGGCCGTGTAGTTACTAAACGCCGTCGCACTCGCAAGACTGCCATTGGCAGCACTAGCATTACCCAACTGCACCGTCACGTTGCCATTCGACAGTGCCGCGTTCGTCGTCGTGTCGTACACCTTATCTGATGCCGTCACGTTCGCCACCGTCACATTGGCTTTCGCAATGTTGGCCGTCGTCTTGTTCTGACTTGACGTGCTCAATGCGTAGTTCGTCGTGTCTGCCAACGCCACGTTCAGGTTCACCGTCTGGCTACCCGCCGCGGCGTTCGCATACGAGCCATTGACCGTGTAGTTGCTGTAGCCCGTCGCCGAGGCCAACGTGCCATTCGCCGCGCTGGCGTTACCCAACAACACCGTGGCTGCACCCACATTGCTAATGGCCGCATTGGTCGTCGTGTCGTACACCTTGTCCGATGCCGTCATGTTCGCCACCGTCACATTGGCCTTCGCAATATTGGCCGTCGTCTTGTTCTGACTTGACGTGCTCAATGTGTAGTTCGTCGTGTCTGCCAACGCGACGTTCACATTCACCATCTGGCTACCTGCCGCAGCGTTCGCATACGAGCCATTGACCGTGTAATTGCTGTAGCCCGTCGCCGACGCCAACGTACCATTCGCCGCGCTGGCATTACCCAGCAACACCGTCGCCGCACCCACATTGCTAATGGCCGCATTGGTCGTCGTGTCGTACACCTTATCCGATGCCGTCACGTTCGCCACTGTCACATTGGCCTTTGCAATGTTGGCCGTTATGTTCTGTTGCGTCGTTCCCGACAACGTGTAGTTCGTCGTATCTGCCAACGCTACATTCAGGCTCACAAGTTTGTTACTACCCGCCGATGCATTCGCAAACGTCCCATTGGCCGTGTAGTTGCTGAACGCCGTCGCATTGGCGAGGCTGCCGTTCGCAGCACTGGCATTACCCAACTGCACCGTCACGTTTCCATTCGACAGTGCTGCGTTCTTCGTCGTGTCGTACACCTTGTCCGATGCCGTCACGTTCGCTACCGTCACATTGGCCTTCGCAATGTTGGCTGTTGTCTTGTTCTGACTTGACGTGCTCAATGAGTAGTTCGTCGTGTCTGCCAACGCTACGTTCACGTTCACCGTCTGGCTACCTGCCGCAGCGTTCGCATACGAGCCATTGACCGTGTAATTGCTGTAGCCCTCGC
>NZ_BADI01000551.1:0-2240 GCF_000333555.1 Herbaspirillum sp. B65
ATATCTCTGTGCATTACTAACCCCGATGGACTTATTAAGGTCCCCGGCTCCCTGTTCGTCCGTTAGATAATGTTCCGGGTACGTGGTCCTGAACGCGACCGTCCTCTGGTGACTAAACGCCATGCTCAACTTCTTATTAATGATGGCCTGAAGAAAAATCCTGTCACAGATTGCAGAAACCTCATTGGGCATTTGGGACCAAACAAGATTGATCGGGAAGGCGCTTCTTGCAAGTAGATAACAACTCGTATCAACATGCCGCAACTGCTCCTCATTCAGCTCAACAATTTTCAATGAGGAACCATCCGGCCGATGGAAAGTTCTCCACGAGCAGCACACTTCTGCTCCAGTCGATTCATTGACCGCCAATAACGTTGACAAATGTTGTGGGTGATACCAATTGTCTGCATCCAAGAACGCAATGAAATCGACTCCCTTCCCCTCCGCCAACAAGGCACCTATTGCACGTGGGGTATTGCCATTGTTTCCGTGAGAGCGCGGCAACTTGATATGTTCGACACCCCATCCATCTATCTGGTTATTCGCATAACCATCTGCAACCATGAAATGCACCACCTCAGCGTCGACCTCCTGTGCAAGAACACTTTCATGACACTGCTTCAACATCCCAATCGATTCTTTGTAATAGGGCGTAATTACCGCTATCTTTGGCCTTTTCCGATACAAGTTAGTCGAATACTGCGTCACGCGATGCTCGACTTTCTTGACTTCTGACTCTGGCTTAATTTCGATAATCTTTCTCTTCTTTTTCTTTTCGGACTTCAGGGCCAAATCAGCGTTCGTTGCGCTATAGCTGTCTGTCTCGTCACTATCTTTGAATGCTGCGATTCGTCCCGGAACACCACACTTAGGACAAAAATATTCAATCTGCTCAGAGAAATCTCTCAGCGGACGACGCCACCATCCTTCGCTGACTTCCAGTCCGTGATCCTCACCACGCGCCAAGTCAAACGATGCCGCCACCTCACAAAAATAGGCGCGTAATTTCCCATTGTTTTGCACAATCGACGCCGACCAGTGCTGGTTGATATCGCACTGACTAATCAATGACCACATCGCCTCCGGCGCATGGAAATACTGCACGGCCGACAGATCGGCTTGCGGTACATGAGGGGGCGGCGGCAGGTCTTGTTCGGCCCACTGGCAAGCGACGCAATCGTCGCTCTTGTCGCTCAATGCATGATGATGAAAACCACTGCTCCATAGCTGTAGCACCACGATCACGATGGCCAGCAAGACCGTGATGTGGTGAAGCCCGAGGGCGCGCCTGGGCGATGCAGGATGGTATTTGCAATAGTGTTGCATTTACCGCGATGTTATAGGGAGTGGTCAATATATGCAACATTGTTGCAACTTATTGGGGGCCAGACGATCCTGCGACCGATAAAGAACCGGCCTCTCCAGCACGGCCATTGCCGGCCCCGCCTGTTGCAGGCGGCTGCGCGCACAGAATTATCACGCGGTGGCATTTTGTGGCTTTTTGGACAACTGACAAGATTACAACTTTTTCGGGGCTGTGTGATTAATCTGCATATATTTCACAACAGTAACGCTCTGTTTAATGTGGAACCGGAGAATCCCTCAAGGCTGACACCACAGCCCATTACTCCAGGGGGGGCATCAAATGCTGAATGGAAGTGCAGAAGACGCAGTGCCGGATGAAGAGGTCCGCGTGCTGTTGCATCAGTTGGAGCGTCTAGGGAGCATCCTGGAGAGTTTGCTGGAAACATTCGAAGAAGCCGCCATCGACAGCCAGGCAAGATCGGCCCTGCTCGCCAGGACTGCCGCCGCTGTCGCTCTGGGTAAGGCCCGCAAGACACACTAGGTTCGGTGGCCGGCACGTTGAGAAGAGGGGCTCTTTCATCGTCGTGCCTGGGGACAAGCCGCTACAGGAACCTTCACTCCATATCGCCAATACATCTTCAGAAGGGGAAAGCATGTTTTCATCACTCACGGTCGGCAGGAAGCTCGGCCTGGCATTTCTGTCGTTGGTCGTCGTCTCGCTGATTGGCAGCAGCGTGTCCTTGTTCAATTTTTCCAGGCTTGAAGAAGCCAGTGGCATGAATGTCCACACCTATGAAGTGATGGGGGCGGCCGATGACATGCTGCTCAACATGGTCAATGTCGAAACCGGCATTCGTGGTTACGTGGCCTCGGGCAATGAAGCCTTTCTGGATCCCTACAAGAATGGACGCAAGAATTTCCGCACGGCCTTCGAG
>NZ_BADI01000550.1:0-10982 GCF_000333555.1 Herbaspirillum sp. B65
AGCCACGAGCGCAGCGGCATCGCCCGGGTCGGTGTTTCGAAGGCGCGCGTGCAGCGTGCCAAACAACTCGCCCGACTGGTTCCCGACGGCGACGGCGTGTTGTGGGACAACGTCCGCTTCCGAGAGCGGGTGGCGTCGCTCGAAGTGGAGCTCAAGGCATTGGAGATGACGCAGATGCGGGTGATCGCCGAGTCCACCGCGGGCGCCGGGCCGGATCCGAAGACGTCGATCCTGAAGATCAAGGGGTCGGAGCTGCAGCAACTGGCGACCGAACTCCTGCTGGAAGTGGCCGGCCCCGACGCGATTCCGTTCGATCCTGGCTACCTGACCGGTGCAGAGCCGATGCGCGAGCCGGAATGGGCATTGACGATCGCGCCGAACTATTACTTTGCGCGCCACGTCTCGATCGTG
Source organism: Herbaspirillum sp. B65 (assembly GCF_000333555.1). Taxonomy (NCBI): domain Bacteria; kingdom Pseudomonadati; phylum Pseudomonadota; class Betaproteobacteria; order Burkholderiales; family Oxalobacteraceae; genus Herbaspirillum; species Herbaspirillum sp. B65. The sequence goes on from NZ_BADI01000550.1 coordinate 412, forward strand.
GGTGGTTCCAACGAGATTCAGAAAAACATCTTGGCCAAGTCGATACTCGGCTTATAGGCCAATACGGAGAGCTCCATGGATTTTGATTTGAGCGACGAGCAGCGCATGCTCAAGGACAGTGTCGAGCGCATGGTGCGCGACCAGTACGGCTTCGAACAGCGCAGCCGATATTTGGGCGAGCCGGGCGGCTTCAGCCGCGCCATCTGGGCGCAGTGGGCCGACATGGGTCTGCTCGGGCTGCCGTTCGACGAAGCAGACGGCGGCTTTGGCGGCGGTCCGGTGGAAACCATGATCGTCATGGAAGCACTGGGACGCGCGCTGGCAGTGGAGCCATACCTTGCGACCGTCGTGCTCGGCGGCGGCCTGCTGCGCCTGGGTGGCAGTGCCGGCCAGCGCGCGACATGGGTTCCGAAAATCGCCGACGGCAGCACGCTGTTCGCGTTCGCCCACGCCGAGCGACAGGCTCGCTACCGGATCGCGGACGTGGGCACCAGCGCAATTGCGGTCGAGGGCGGCTATGTACTCAACGGCGCCAAGTGCCTGGTACTACATGGCGACAGCGCTGACCAGTTGGTGGTGTCGGCACGCGTCGCCGGTGCGCGCGGTGCGCCGGAGGGCATCGCGCTGTTCCTGGTGGACGCTCGGGCGCCTGGTGTGACGCGCAAAGGCTACCTGACCCAGGACCACCTGCGCGCTGCCGATATCGTACTCAAGGACGTGAAGGTGAGCGAGCACGATGTGATCGGCGAGCCGGGCATGGCCCTGCCTTTGATCGAACGGGTGGTGGACGCGGCGATCGCCGCCCTGTGCGCGGAAAGCGTGGGAGCGATGGCGGTCGCACACGAGCAGACCGTGGAATACCTGAAGACGCGCCAGCAGTTCGGTGTCGTGATCGGTAGTTTCCAGGTGCTGCAGCATCGCGCGGTGGACATGCTTGTGATGCTCGAGCAGGCGCGCAGCATGGCCATGTTCGCCACCATGATGGCGTCCGACCCGGACCCCGACGAGCGGTGCCGCAGCATTGCCGCCGCGAAGATCCAGATCGGGCGCGCTGGGCGATTCATCGGCCAGCAGGCGGTGCAACTGCACGGCGGCATTGGTGTCACCGAGGAATGCCAGGCCGGGCATTACTTCCGCCGCCTCGGCATCATCGACCTGATGTTCGGCGACGCCGAGCATCACCTGGCCGCACTGGCGCAAGCCGGCGGACTGATTTGCACAGACGCCTGAGGCCGAACATGAGCTACGAAGCCATCCTGTACGAGGTCAAGGAGCGTATCGCAACCATCACCATCAATCGCCCCGAGCACTTGAACACCTGGAACGACACGGTGGCGACCGAAGTCTATGCCGCCATGCAGGCGGCCGGCACCGATCCCGAGGTGCGGGTCATCGTGTTCACCGGCGCCGGCAAGGCGTTCTGCGCCGGCGGCGACATCCACAGTTTCGGCGGCGATCCGAACCAGCTCATGACCAAGCTGCCGCGCCCGTTCGACATGCGGGTGCGCGCCGACTGGCAGACCCGCTGCTCCTACTACCCGGCGATTCCGAAGCCGGTGATCGCCATGCTCAACGGCGCGACAGTCGGCATCGGCCTGATCCACGCGCTGTTCTGCGATATCCGCTTCGCCTCCGAAGACGCCACCATCACCACGGCGTTCGCGCGGCGCGGCCTGAGCGCCGAATACGGCATGGCTTGGATCCTCGCCCACCGTGCCGGGCACGCCCACGCGCTGGAGCTTCTGCTCTCCGGCCGCAAGATCAAGGGCAGGGAAGCCGAGCGCATGGGCCTCGTGAACCGGGCCATCCCGGCCGAGAAGCTGGTCGAGGAAACCTATGCCTATGCGCGCGACCTGGCCGAAAACTGTTCGCCGCGCTCGATGCGGGTCATGAAGCAGCAGATGTGGGAGGTCCCGTTCCAGACACCGCACGAGGCAATCATGGCGGCTGGCCTCGACATGCCGATCGCCAATCAGTGCGACGACTATCGGGAAGGAATTGCCAGCTTCCTCGAAAAACGCAAACCGAACTTCAGCGGCACTTGAGCCCTTTACCGAAAGATTCCCATGCTTGACTATCAAACCATTAAGAACTGGCCGATCGAAGATGTGCTGCAGCACTATACCGAACGCGACACCATACTGTATGCGCTGGGCCTGGGTATCGGTGCCGACCCGCTCGACCCCGAGCAACTGCGCTACGTCTACGAAAAGAACCTGCAGGCGCTCCCTACCTTCGCCGCGGCGCTAGCCTGGCCGAAGTCGTGGATGCGCAACCCGGAGACCGGCATCGACTACGTGAAGCTGGTCCACGGCGAACAGGACGTGCGCTGGCTGCGGCCGATCCCGGCGGCAGCGCATATCCGCAGTCGCACACGGGTGAGCCGCGTCGTCGACAAGGGGGCCGGCAAGGGCGCCGTGGTGGAACAGTTGCGCGAGCTGGTCGATGAAGCCGGCGGCGCGATCCTGGCTGAAGTGCGGCAGGTCAGTTTCCTGCGCGGCGACGGCGGTTTCAGCGCCGCGGACGGCGTCAGCGATGCGCCGCCGGAGGTGCTCCCTGCGGTGCCGGAGCGCGCATCCGATGCCCAGTGGTCGGTCAGCACGCCGCCCCAGGCCGCGCTGCTGTACCGTCTGTCGGGCGACAGCAACGCATTGCATGCCGATCCTGAAGTAGCGGCCAGGGCAGGGTTCCCGCGTCCGATCCTGCACGGCCTGGCCACCTACGGGATGGCCTGCTACGCGGCGCTGCGCGTCTGTGCCGGCAACGATGCCTCGCGTCTGACGCGGCTGGCGACGCGCTTCACGGCGCCGGTCTATCCGGGCGAGGAGGTGCAATTCGAGTTCTGGCGCGAAAGCGATACCATGTGGCGCCTGCGGGCCAGGGTCGCAGCACGCGAGGCCGTCGTGCTCAACAATGGCATCGTCGAATTGGCATAGAGGAGCGCCCCATGGACCTACGCGAGACCGAGCACGAAAAGGCGTTCCGGGCAGAGGTGCGCAGCTTTGTCGAGGCGAACCTGCCTCACGACCTGCGCGATCGGGTCCTGAATTTCCAGCACCTTGAGAAAGCGGATTACGTCCGCTGGCAGCGCATCCTGGCCACGCACGGCTGGGGCGCACCGGCCTGGCCCCGCGAGTTCGGCGGTGCTGCCTGGAGCGCGGCCCAGCGCAATATCTTCGACGAGGAATGCTTTGCCGCCGGCGCACCGCGCCAGATGCCGTTCGGTCTGTCGATGGTGGCCCCGGTGCTGCAGAAGTTCGGCACCCCTGCCCAGCAGCAGCGCTTCCTGCCACGCATCCTGTGGATGGAAGACTGGTGGTGCCAGGGCTATTCCGAACCCGGCGCCGGTTCCGACCTGGCTGCGCTGAGCACCCGCGCCGAGCGGAGCGCGGAGGGTCACTACCTGGTCAATGGCCAGAAGATCTGGACGTCGTTCGCCCAGTGGGCTGACTGGATCTTCTGCCTGGTGCGCACCGATGCCAGCGGACGCAAGCAGGAGGGAATTTCCTTCCTGTTGATCGACATGGCCACGCCGGGCGTGAGTGTACGTCCCATCAAGACGCTCGACGGCGGCCACGACGTCAACGAAGTCTTCTTCGACAACGTCAAGGTGCCGCTCGAAAATCTGGTGGGCGAGGAGCATCGTGGCTGGAGCATCGCCAAGTACCTGCTCGGTCACGAACGCACGAATATCGCCGGTCTGGGCAATTGCAAGCGCTTCATGCGGCGTCTGAAGGAAATCGCCGCGAGCGAGCGCAAGCACGGCAAGCCGCTGCTGCACGATCCGCGTTTCCGCGACCGCATCGTCAAGGTCGAGATAGACCTGATCGCACATGACTGGTCGCTGCTGCGCCTGATCGCGGCGGAGGAGGAGGGGCGCGCCCCGGGCCCGGAAGCGTCGATTCTGAAGATCCGCGGTTCCGAGATACAGCAGGAACTGACCGAACTGCTGATGGAATGCGCCGGCCCGTATGCGCTGCCGTTCGTGGCCGAGGCGCTCGAGCCTGGTTACAGCGGCGACACCGCGCAGGGCGAGTTGCTCAATGCGCTGGCGCCGCACTACCTCGACTGGCGCAAGATCTCGATTTATGGCGGCGCCACCGAAGTCCAAAAAAACATCATCGCCAAGATGATCCTGGGGCTTTGAGGACAAACATGGACTTTACCCTGAATGAAGAGCAACAAATGCTGGCCGACCTGGCGCAGCGCTTCGTCGACAAGGAATATGGCTTCGAGGCCCGCCGCAAGCTTGCCGCCAGCGCGGCCGGCTGGTCGGACGAGAACTGGGCGCGCCTGGCGCACATGGGACTGCTGGCCCTGAACGTGCCGGAGGAATTCGGCGGCATGGGCGCCACGCCCGTGGAGACCATGATCGTAATGGAAGCCTTCGGCCGTGGTCTGGTGCTGGAACCCTTCGTCTCTTCCAGCGTGCTGGGTGCCGGATTGATCGGCAGCGCCGGCAGCCCCGCGCAGCAGGCGCAGCTGTTGCCCGGCATCGCCGAGGGCAGCATCATGGTCGCGCTGGCAGCGCTCGAACCGGGCGCGCGTTTCGACCTGTGGCAGGTCGCCACCACAGCACGTTCCCAGGACGGCGGCTATGTGCTCGATGGACGCAAGGGCGTCGTACTGGACGGCGCCGGTGCCGATGTGCTCCTGGTTTCGGCACGCAGCGAAGGCGCGCTGGACGAGCAAGACGGTATCAGCCTGTTCCTGGTTGACGCCCGGGCATCCGGTGTGACCGTGCGCGGTTTTCCGACGCTTGACGGCCGGCGCAGCGCCGAGATCGTTTTCGACAATGTGCAGCTCGGTCCGCACGCCCTGATCGGCGAGGCCGGCGCCGGCTTCGCACTGCTGGAGGAAACCGTCGACCGTGGGCTGTTCGCCTTGTGTGCCGAGGCGCTCGGCTGCATGACCCAGTTGGCCGAACTGAGCTTCGAATACCTGCGAACGCGCAAGCAGTTCGGCAAGCCGATCGGCAGCTTCCAGGCCTTGCAACACCGTGCTGCCGACATGCTGAGCGCGGTCGAGCAGGCGCGCGCGATGGTCTATTTTGCCGCGTCGCGGCTCGAAGGCAGCAGCCGCGTGGAGCGGCGCCGCGCGCTGTCGGCGGCCAAGGCGATGATCGGGCGCAGCGGACGCTTCGTCAGCCAGCAGGCGATCCAGCTCCATGGCGGCATGGGCATGACCGATGAGCTGTCGGTGGGTTGGTATGCCAAGCGTCTGACCTGTATCGACATGACCTGGGGCAATACCGAACACCACGTAGAGCTCTATGGCGAAACCCTCTGACGCGCCGGCCTGGTTCCAGGCGGCGCTGGCGCATAGGGCGCACGAGTACGTGCTGCCCGATCCGGCAGGAGCGCTGGCCTACCGTTGCTGGAATCCAGAAGATAGCGACAAGGACGCGCTGCTTCTCGCGCACGGCTACCGCGCCCATTCCCGCTGGTGGGATGCAGTTGCGCCCTTCCTGACGGAGCGTTTCCGTGTCTATGCCCTCGACTTCGCCGGCATGGGCGACAGCGCCGCGCGCCAGCACTACGACGGCGGCGAATTCACTGCCAACATCCGCAGCGTGCTCGATCACGCCGGCGTGGCGCGCGCCACGCTGGTCGGTCACAGCTACGGCGGCATGCGGGTGCTGCGGGCCTGCGCTGAATTTCCGCAGCGGATCGCACACGCCATCATTCTCGACAGCTACGTCGCCATCGACGATCGCGTCATCCCGCGCGGCCAGAGCCGCTACGGCCGCACGGAACCGTATCCGACCTTCGAGGCGGCCATGGGGCGCTTCCGCCTCCTGCCCGAACAACCTGGCGAATTCTATGTACGCGAGCACCTTGGGCGTCATTCCATCAGGGAAGTCCCCGGGGGCTGGAACTGGAAGTTCGACCGCGCGCTGCCCTATGCATTGTTCGAGCGCGACGCCGCTGCCCTGTTGGCGAAGATCACGGTGCCGGTCGACATCGTGTGTGGCGAGCACAGTGTCGTGCAGTCACCGGCACACGCCAAAAGGGTGGTGGCGGCGCTGACCTCCAGTCCCCGGGTACGCGGACCGATCGTGATACCGGCTGCGCACCACCACCTGATGATCGACCAGCCGCTGGCGCTGGTTGCGGTACTGCGCGCGCTGCTCGCCTGAGCCGTGCGCGGCACCCCGCTAACGGAAACAAATATTTTCCGGAGGTGACGCCAATTCTTCCAGACTGCGCTATTATTTGAACGTCGTTCAGAAATACTGAATACGCTGATCATCAGCCGTCAATAAGGAGACAGTCATGGCACACCCCGCTTCGGCCCCGGAACAGGCGCCGGCACCGGCTCACATTCCACCTCACCTGGTCCACGATTTCGATATCTACAATCCACCGAACGCGGCGGACGACTACCATATGTCGCTCAAGGTCCTGCACCGCGACTCGATGCCCGACATTTTCTGGACGCCACGCAACGGCGGTCACTGGATCGCTACCCGCGGCGACGACATTTATCACATCCTCAAGGACTACGAACACTTTTCGTCGAAGCAACTGACCGTGCCGCTGGTCGAGCATGCGCCGATGGCACCGATCTTTTTCGACCCGCCGCAGCATACCGCTTACCGCGCCATCATCGCCCCGGCATTCACGCCGCAGGCGGTGGGCAAGCTGGAAGAGCAGGCCCGCGACACCGCGATCGCCCTGATCGAAGGGTTCATCGCACGCGGCGAATGCGAGTTCGTCACCGAATTCGCCCAGCACCTGCCCATCGGTATTTTCATGAAGCTGGCTGCGTTGCCGGAATCAGACCGGGAAATGCTGCTTGCCTTGGCCGATCGCATGGTTCGCCCTGGATCCGAGGAAGACAAGCTTGCTGCCTTTGGGGCCATCTTCGAATACGTCGGTGTACAAATTGCAGAACGGCGTGCCAATCCAGGTACCGACCTGATCAGCCATATCGTCCAGTCGAAAGTCGACGGGCGCGAGCTCACCGACATCGAGCTGCGCGGCCTGTGCGCCCTGGTCCTGATCGGGGGCATGGACACGGTGGCCTCCGCGATGGGCTTCATCGCCAATTTTCCTGGCCCAGAACCCGGGCCATCGCCAGCAGCTGATCGATAACCCTGCGCTGGCGCCAAAGGCGGTCGACGAGCTGCTGCCCCTTTCCCGGTGTTCAACCAGGGGCGCCGGGTCGTGGCCGACATGAGGTACAAGGGGGTGCAGCTCAAGGCGGGCGAGATGATTCTGTTGCGACCACGCTGCACGGGCTCGACGAGCGCAAATTCGAGCGGCCCTTGGAAGTCGACTTCACGCGTCCGACGCCGATCCATTCCACCTTCGGCAATGGCCCCCATCGCTGCCCGGGATCCTTCCTGGCACGCGTCGAGCTGAAGGTATTCCTGCAGGAGTGGCTCAAGCGTATTCCTCAATTCCGGGTCAAGCCTGGCGAACGCGCAGGCGTGCACGGTGGCGTCAACGGCACGCTGTACCGCCTGCCGCTCGTCTGGGACGTCAAGTAACTTTTTGAAGACTATTTCATGAACACACACAACAACGATTCTCTCTTCAGGCTCGACGGAAAGACTGCGCTCGTCACCGGGGCCGGCGCCGGCATCGGGCGCGGCATCGCGGAAACCTTCGCCAACGCCGGTGCAAGTGTCATCGTGGTCGACATCGACCAGGCCCGTGCCGATGAAACCGCGCACGCGATCGTCGCACGCGGCGCAAAGGCTAGCGCACTGGTGGCCGATATCTCACGCGAGGCCGACGTGGTCGCGCTGTTCGAGCAGGCCCCGGCTGTCTACGGTGGACTCGACATCCTGGTCAACAACGCTGCCATCTTCCCAAAGAAACCCTTCATGGAAGTCGATACAGAATTCTGGGATCGCCTGCACGGGGTCAACCTGCGCGGCACCTTTCTATGTCTGCGCGAGGGTATCCGCCGTATGCGCGAGCAGGGGCGCGGCGGCAGCATCGTCAACATTTCCTCGGTTTCCTCGCTGCAGACGGCCGTTTACCACAACGCCACCTACAACGCGTCCAAGGCGGGGGTCAACAGTCTGACTCGCACTACCGCCCTCGAATTCGCTGCCGACGGCATCCGCGTCAACGCGGTCTTGCCGGGCGGCGTGCTGACGCCGGGCGCGAAGGCGGCCACGTCCACGATCGAGATCAAGGGCCCCATGACCACCCCGGGACGGATTCCGCTCGGCGGCATGGGCGACGCGGCCGACATCGCGGCCGCAGCGCTGTTTCTGGCCGGCCCGGCAGCACGCTACATTACCGGCCAGCTGCTGGCGGTCGACGGCGGTTTCCAGATTGGCTGACGAGCGTTGACAGCTTTTCGCACGATGTTTATTATTTTGAACGATGTTCGCAAAATAGACCGATAGTGAAAAGCCCGGTCATTACAAAAGGAGATAGCCATGTCCGCTGCACCGTCTGGCGCGCCCGCCGGCGCCACCACCCGCATCGACTTCGTCAGTAAGGATGCCTACCTGTCGCGCGATTTCCTGGCGCGCGAAAACGAGCACCTGTGGCCCAGGGTGTGGCAGATGGCATGTCGCCTCGAAGAGATCCCGAACGTGGGCGACTACGTCACTTACGACGTGATCGGCGAGTCGATCATCGTGGTGCGTACCTCGGCCGAGGAGATCCGCGCGTACTACAACGCCTGCCAGCATCGTGGACGCCGCCTCACGAACGGGTGCGGCAAGGCCACGAAGTTCCATTGCTCGTTCCACGGCTGGCAGTGGAACCTGGACGGCTCGGTTGCCCGCGTGCTCGACCGCGAGGATTATGCCGGCTGCCCGGATTTTCAGGATGGCGATTTGAAGCTCAAGGAAGTGCTGGTCGGGCAGTGGGCCGGATTCGTCTTCATCAATATGGACATGAACGCCGAACCGCTGCTCGACTACCTGGCGCCGGTGCCGGAGATCACCGACTGCTTCGAGTTCGGGAAGATGCGCTACCGCTGGTACAAGTCGATCCGGCTGCCTTGCAACTGGAAAGTGGCGCTCGAAGCGTTTAACGAGGGCTATCACGTGTTCGGTACCCATCCTCAGCTGCTCGAGGTGGCGGGCGACGACGTGACCCGCAGTTTCACTTACGGCAAGCACGGCATGTTCAACTATGCCACGGCTACCCGCATTATCGGTGCGCCGTCGAGCCGGACCGGCAAACCGATGCCGGCCGACGTGCGCCAGGGCCTGGTCAACTTTTTCCAGACGATGGAAGACCAGTTGAAGGCCATCAATACCGATCGGGACAACGTCGCCGCCAAGCGCCTGCTGACGGAAATGGAACCGACGGGCAACCAGTTCGCGGTGCTGGCCCAGGCGATGGCATACCAGAAGGAAGCGGCGGAGAGCTCGGGCGCCGGCTGGCCGGATATCTCGTTCGAACAGCTGGGCCGCGCGGGCGCCGACTGGCACGTGTTCCCGAACATGGTGTTCTTGCCGTACCCGGACGGCGCATTGTTCTACCGCTCCCGCCCGGACGGCGACGATCCAGACTCCTGCATCTACGACATCATGTCGCTGGCGCGTTATGCGCCCGGTGACGAGCCGCCTCTCGTGCGCGAGCAGTACTACGGCAAGGATGAATGGAAGGAGAATGCGCTGGAAAAATTCGGCCTGATCCTGTGGCAGGATTTCCAGAACATGATCAACGTTCAGCAGGGCATGAAGTCACGGGGCTTCACCGCAGCGCGCACCAATCCGTTGCAGGAGAGCGTGATCTCGAACTTCCACAAGACGGTTCGTCAATACGTGGAGGGCGGGAAGTGACGTCGCCGCAGTGGGATGCCAGCTACGACCTGGTCATCGTGGGCAGCGGCGGCGGTTCGATGTGCGCCGCCCTGATGGCCAAGTCGCTCGGCAAGCAGGCACTGATCATCGAAAAACAGGACAAGGTCGGGGGCTCGACCGGCTACTCGGGCGGTGTCTGGTGGATCCCGAACAACCATGTGATGAAGCGTCACGGCGTCGACGATTCGTACGAACGGGCGCGCCAGTACTTCGATGCGGCGGTCGACTACGATGGCCCGGGTTCGTCGCCGCAACGGCGCGAGGCGTTCCTGCGCACCGGACCGAAGATGGTCGAGTTTCTTGAGCAGCATGGCATGAAATTCATCTATGCCGACGGCTGGTCCGATTACTACGACGAGTTACCCGGCGGCGAGCCGCGCGGGCGCTCGCTGATGGCTGAACTGTTCAACATTCATGAACTGGGTGACTGGGCGCCGAAGCTGTCCCGATACAAGGGGCCGTCGATGCCCGCCGGGTCGAACGAGTACCCGACCCTGTTCCTGATGAAGCGGACCTGGGCCGGAAAGAAGAAGGCTCTGGCCATCGGCGCGCGCATGATGTACCAGAAGATCAGTGGCAAGGAACTGGTGGCCAACGGTGCTGCGATCCAGGGCCGCATGCTGCAGATCGCGCTGCGCTCCGGCATACCGTTGTGGACCGAATCCCTCGTCAAGGAGCTGGTGGTGGAAAACGGCCGCGTGACCGGCGTGGTGGCCGTGCGTGAAGGTCGCGAAGTCAGGATCGAAGCGAAAGGCGGCGTATTGATCAATGCGGGCGGGTTCACGCA
>NZ_BADI01000549.1:0-2125 GCF_000333555.1 Herbaspirillum sp. B65
AACCTGCGACAGGCCCGCCGCCTGGTCGGTCATGCTCTTGATATAGATGCGCGCGGGCGGATTTTCTCCACTGGCGGTGCGTTGCAGGGGCGTGGCGCAGGCCGCCAGCGCGAGGGCGACGGTCAGGCTTGCGGCAAGGGCTTTGATCATGTTGTTCATCCTCATGGTGGTGTTCAATGCGGTGCGTTCAAGTAGCAGCGCGACTGCCAGACGATAGCATGGCCGCCTGCGGGGCCAGTTGCAGCAGGTGTCGTTCGATGTCGAAGACATGGCGGTCTTCGGCGCCCAGTTCGCGCAGCGCCTGGGCCAGCTTGAGCAGGTATTCGCTGTTGCGCCCGCTGGGCCCGACCGCGCCGGCAATCTGGCGCGCAATCTCGGCTTCGCTGGCTGGGCCGGCGAAGGCGGCATTGTCTTCGGCGGCGATGTAGATCAGACCTTCGACGGGCTGTTCACCATCCTCGAAGCTGATCGGGGTCGCCAGGCGCAGGTAGCCGTTCTTTTCACGGTGATCCAGGTGGGCGAACACTTCCGGCGTGATCAGGTAAGCCATGCCGGCGCAGATCGCCCCGGCTTGCGGCACCAGGGTGACCACCCGACCGGGGGCGTCAGGCGTGCCGCGGTGATCGTGCGAGGCTTGCCAGAAGCGGCGCGCCCAGCCCTTGATGTGGGCGGGGCGGCGCTCCAGATAGGGGAAATCGGCCTTGAAGATGATGGAGCCATAACCGAACAGCCAGAGGCTGGCATGGTCATCGAAGTGGCTCATCTGACGGTTGATGGCGATGGTATTGACGGACATGGACAGGATGCGGCAGCGACGGCTTGGCCGTCGGAAGCCTGTCATTATAGAGGTGAACGCAAAGTCGGCTGAAGGTGAAATCTTTCCTCACGGACTTGTCGCATCATTGCCATTTGCGCATAAAATGGCGCCTGCCGGCTGCTGTGGCCCGCCAGCGATCGGGCCCAGGGGCTACATCCGAATCTTCAGGGGAATATCATGCGTGTTGTCGTCATGCTGCTGACGCTGGTCGTGGGCGTAGTGCTGGTCGGTTGCGAAAAGACCGATTTCGAGAAGAAGTCCGAGTCCGATGCCAATGCGCGCCGGATATTCAATCTGAAGCGGGAGTCGTCCAAGGACTGAGCAAGCTTTGCACCGCACGGTAGATTGCTGCGCATATAGACCATCAGACAAAAACAGCAGGCATCTGGCCTGCTGTTTTCGTTTGCAATACCTTGCCAGGTTTCAGTGATGCGCTGCCACCGCCTGCGGCGCGCGCAACGCCTCGGCGCATTCGCGCACCAGCGCCGGCCCCTGGTAGATCAGGCCGGTATAGAGCTGCACCAGTGAGGCACCGGCATCGATCTTGGCACGTGCATCGGCACCGCTGAAGATACCGCCCACGCCGATGATGGGCAGGGCGTCGCCCACTTCGGCCTTCAGGCCGCGGATCACCTGATTGGACAATTCCAGCACCGGCTTGCCCGACAGGCCGCCGGCCTCTTCGCCGTGCGGCATCCCCTGGACGGCATCGCGGGTGATGGTGGTGTTGGTAGCGATGACGCCATCGATCTGGTGCCGCAACAGTGCATCGGCAACGTTCTTGACCTGTTCCATGTCCATGTCGGGCGCGATCTTCAGCGCCACCGGCACGTAGCGGCCATGGTGGTCGGCCAGGCGGCGCTGGGCCGATTTCAGTTGCGACAGCAGTGCATCGAGCTCGGAGGCGCCCTGCAACTGGCGCAGATTCTTGGTGTTCGGTGAAGAAATGTTCACTGTCACATAGCTGGCGTAGGGATAGACCTTTTCCAGGCAATGCACGTAATCCTCGGCGGCGCGCTCGATGGGGGTATCGGCGTTCTTGCCGATGTTCAGACCCAGCACGCCCTGGCGCTCCTGGTAGAAGCGCGAGGATTGCACATTGGCCACGAAGGCATCGACCCCGCCGTTATTGAAACCCATGCGGTTGATGACTGCGTTGGCGGCCGGCAGGCGGAACATGCGCGGCAGCGGATTGCCCGGCTGGGCGCGCGGCGTGACCGTGCCCACCTCGATGAAACCGAAGCCCAGCGCAGCCAGGCCGTCGATGTAGGCGCCATCCTGTCCAGGCCAGCGGCCATGCCCCCGGGT
>NZ_BADI01000548.1:0-1240 GCF_000333555.1 Herbaspirillum sp. B65
TCGCACGCGACGCCGTGCAGTTCACCCGGCCAGTGCTGCTGCAGGTGGCCGGGGACGATGCCTTTGTCGCACCGCGCGGCAGCCGGGCGCTTTTTCGACGCCTTGCCGGGGCCGCGCAAGACGCTGCACTGGTATGAGGCGGCCTATCACGAGATCTTCAACGAGGAAGCCAGCTTGCGCGAGCAAGTCATGCATGATCTGCGGCACTGGCTGCCGTTTTCAACCGCAGATTGAGACGCCGTACAAGGCGCTCTTGATGGCGGGAAAAGAGCGAGAACGGGCAGCGCAATCAGCGCCCCGCAGAGGTGGGAATTAACCTGGAATTACCTACGTAAAGCTGCGCTATCGGCGTCCTGCAGGGCCTGTTAGGACGCTTTCTTCATGTCAGGGCTGTCCGCTGGGAATGTTGTGGAACTGGCAGCGGCTGTCGAAACCGACGAAGCCCGGCGCGCAGGCGCAGCCTTGCACGGCCAGCAGCAGGGCGGAGGCGGCGAGGAGGGAGGCGAGTCGCTTCATGCTTGGCTTTCGTTGCAGTGGCAAAGCTTGCGAGTGTAATGCGCTGCACAAGCTTTGCAAGCCAGGCCCGGGCGCGGGTTCACTCTTGCTGCCGTCTGGGGGACGGCGATTGGCCTTGAGTTCCAGATATCATCGATGATGATAATGGTGCAAAAAATGCCCCAAAACGGGTTGATCTGCCCCTGTGAAGGGCAAAAGAAAAAAGCGGCTTGTCCACGTTGCAACGCGACAATGACCGCTTTTCAAATCTGCTCCGACGTTCCCTGCCGCATCCTCGGGGATGCTGGCGAGAACCCGGCCAGGAAGCTGCTTACTTGACCGAAATCAGGTAGCGCGCAACCATGGCGCCGATGAGCAGGGTGTACGGGAGGATGTCGGCGACGATGTTCATGGTGAGCTCCGTGAGGAAGAAATTGATCTGTTGCATTGCAATATATTCGCTTCACGGCCAGCGTTCCAATTTTGAATCCCAATACCAGTTATCGAGTTTGTGAATAATTCTTCCCTCGGCGGGTGTCTACTCCATGCTGGCTTGTAATTTTCCTTTTAAATCAGTGGCTTACTGATGTTGTTAGGTCGTCAAGCAACAAGCCCCTGCTGCACGATGTTTCATTTGTGCGACAGGGGCTGTGTCGTAAATCAACATGATCCGGCGCTTTTTGTTGCGCCCTCGGTTACTGCGGGAAAGCTACTTCATNCACTGGATGGTCAAGCCACGCAGCTC
>NZ_BADI01000547.1:0-8662 GCF_000333555.1 Herbaspirillum sp. B65
TGGATCTAGTTCAAGCCGGAATCTTGCCAGCGCATGCTTGTCTATGTGCAGCATTACCTGGAGCGCGCCGCCGAGATGGGGCATGTGGAAGCGCAACTGGAATGCGGGGTGGGTGCCTGGCGCAATCGGCGCGATGATCCGGCCAATGACGTGCGCGCCCTGTACTGGCTGCAAAAGGCTGCCACGCAAGGCGCCTCACAGGCGCAAGCCCTGTTGGACAAGGTGGCCGACCGCCCCCAGGCCGCCTCCTGGGCGGTGCAGGCGCGGACCCAACTGAGCCGCGAGCAGATCAACGCCCATCCTTTCCTGGCTGCGCGTATCGAACTGGCCGCGCTGTTCGGCCTGACCCGGCCGGAAGCCCTGCTGATCGACCTCAAGCAGGCCGACTGCGGACATTGCCTGATGGTGGATATCCGCAGCCAGTATGCCCGCAGCAAGCGGCGCCTGATCATGGTCGAGACCGGCGAACAGCGCGGCGCGCTCAACCGCATCGGCCGTCTGTTCGAGGACATGGATTGCGGCCCCAGCGGCCCCGAGGGCAATTACCGCCAGCGGTTGTATCGTCTCAAGACCGTCCTGCCGCAGTCGCAGGAAGAAGATGAGGATGAGGCGCAAGAGCAGGGGCTGGCGGCCTGAGTTCCACGGCATTGCGGACGTAGAAACGGACACGGCTTGCTGGAGCGAACCAGCAAGCCGTGTTTTGATATCCGAGTCTTACATCCGGGTCTTATATCAAAACTTAGAGGTCAGAGTTCTGATCTCTAAGTTTTCCTCGCCTCAAAGCTGATCCGGCAACTCGATCTCGCCTTCGAACACCGTCACCGCCGGGCCGGTCATCATCACCGGTTCGCCCGGCCCAGCCCAGGCGATGTTGAGCAGGCCGCCATGGGTCTGCACCGCCACCGGCGAATCCAGCAGGCCGCGACGGATGCCCGCCACCACCGCAGCACAGGCGCCGGTGCCGCAGGCCAGGGTTTCGCCGGCACCGCGTTCGTAGACGCGCAGACGGATGTGATGACGGTCGAGCACCTGCATGAAGCCGGCATTGACGCGCTTGGGGAAGCGCGCATGGTGTTCGATCAGCGGACCCTCCACCAGCACCGGGGCAGCTTCGCTGTCCTCCACCACCTGCACCGCATGGGGGTTGCCCATCGACACCACCGAGATCCAGGTGGTCTTGCCGGCCACCTCCAGCGGCCACAGCGTGTCTTCGGCTTGCTGGCGATGTTGCAGGTTGCGGCTGTCGAAGGGCACCTCGGCCGGGGTCAGGATGGGCGCGCCCATGTCCACGGTGATCTGGCCATCTTCTTCCAGGCGCGGTTCGATCACGCCCGACATGGTTTCCACCCGGATGGCGCGCTTGTCGGTCAAGCCCTTCTCGGTGACGAAGCGCACGAAGGCGCGGGCGCCGTTGCCGCACTGCTCGACTTCGCCGCCATCGGCGTTATAGATGCGGTAACGGAAATCGACTCCGGCTGCTTGCGCTTTTTCCACCACCAGCATCTGGTCGGCGCCGATGCCGAAACGGCGGTCGGCGATGAATTGCCACTGGGCGGGGGTGAGCGAAAGGGCTTGGTTGATGGCGTCGAGCACGACGAAGTCGTTGCCGGCGCCATGCATCTTGGTAAATTTGATTTTCATCACATCATTATAAGTACGCCGCGCCCGATTCACAGGGCGGCGGGGTGGTCATTGCTGGCCCTTGCGGTAGACGTCCGGTTCGCCCGGCGGGCGGTTCTTGAAACGCTTGTGCGCCCAGAAATATTCGGCCGGGGCTTCCAGCACGCGTTCTTCGATGAAGGCATTCATGCGCCGGGTGGCGGCCACGATGTCTTGGCCCGGATAGTCTTCCCAGGCTGGATAGAAGGTGGTCTTCCAGCCGCGATAGCCGGGCAGGAAGGTAGTGATCACCGGCACCACCGAGGCGCCGGTGGCCGCAGCGATGCGGGCGGTGGCGGTGAGGGTGGACGCCGGTACGCCGAAGAAGGGCACGAACTCGGCGTCGCGGGTGCCGAAATCCATGTCGGGCAGCATGATGAAGGGCAGGCCTTCGCGCATGGCGCGGATAATGGGCTTGACGCCCTTTTCGCGCGCCAGCAGCGTTACCGGGCGAAAGCGCGAGCGGCCCTTGAGCAGGGCCTGGTCCACCACCTCGTTCTGCTGGCGGGCGTAGATGGTACAGACCGAATAGTCCGAATTGAGCACCAGCGCGATGCCGGGGATTTCCAGGCAGACGAAGTGCGGGCACAGCAGGATGGTGGGGCCCTTGTCGAGCGTTTCGAAGGGGATGCCGGGCTCGACCTGGATCAGGCGCTTCAAGCGCGACTCCGGCGCCCACCACAGGATGCCGCGTTCCAGGGCGCTGCGGGCATAGGCCTGGAAGTGGCGGCGCGCGATCCGGCGGCGTTCCTGTTCGGTCTTTTCGGGAAAGCACAGGCGCAAGTTGATCAGGGTGATGCGCCGGCGTGGCCGCATATACATATAGAGCAGCCAGCCCAGCGCCTCGCCTAGCCGCCCCAGGATGGGCAGTGGCAACCAGTGCAGCAGCCACATCAGCCCGATCAGCGCCCTCATTGTGCCGCTCCCGGCGGGGTGACGCCGCGCGGCGTCTTGTAGCGGTTGTAGCTCCAGATGTATTGCGCGGGGCAGCGGGCGATCAGCTTTTCCATGGCGGCATTGATGGCGCGGGCTTGCTGCTCGGGTGTTTCACCCAGCTCACCCTCAAAGGGGACGAAGTGGATGGCGTAACCGCGGCCCCAGGACAGGCGCTCGGCATAGACCAGGATGATGGGGGCGCCGCTCATCTGTTGCAGCTTGGCCGGCAGGGTCATGGTATAGGCCGGCTTGCCGAAGAAGTCGGCCCATACGCCTTCGCCGTTCTGCGGCACCTGGTCGGGCAAGAGGCCGATGGCCTGGCCATTCTTGAGCGCCTTGAGCAGGATGCGCACACCGGCCAGGTTGGCCGGCGCCAGGTGCAGGTTGGCGCGGGCGCGCGCGCCTTCGATCAAGGGCTTGAGCGCGGCCTTGCGCGGCGGGCGGTAGAGCACGCTCAGGCTGCTGTGGCGCGCCACCGATTGCGCCGAGATTTCGAAGCAACCCAGGTGCGGCGTCAGGAAGACGATGCCGGCCTTGGCATCGAGCGCCTGCTGCACCAGCTCCCAGTTGGCGATGCGGGCGGTGCGCAGCACCCGCTTGGGGTTGGCGCACCAGATGAAGGGTAGTTCGAACATGCCCTTGCCGGCTTCGCCCACGGCCTTCAACAGACTGCTGCGATGGCCGGCCAGCGTGATGTTGTCGGTCAGGCGGCGGCGATAGGCGGGCGAGAGCAGGAACACCAGCCAGCCTACCGCCACGCCGATGGCGTGCAAGGCCGGCAACGGCAGGAAGGAGAGCAGGCGGAATAAAGAAACGAGCATACTTGCCGATAACAAAAAGGCGGAGTTGCTCCGCCGTCAAATTGCAGAAAAATGCAAGAGGCGTAAAATAGCACAAGCCGTCGAGTTAATGACAACTTGCGAGACGGGGTACAAATATCGCTAAAGCGTCGCAGGCACGACTAACGATGGGCCGCGACATTTGCTAAATCGTTTCCAGTTCGAGGCTTGCATGTCCAATCAATATCTCTTCACTTCCGAATCGGTCTCCGAAGGCCATCCCGACAAGGTCGCCGACCAGATCTCGGACGCCATCCTGGATGCCATCTTCACCCAGGACCCGTATTCCCGCGTGGCCGCCGAAACCCTGTGCAACACCGGTCTGGTGGTGCTGGCCGGTGAAATCACCACGCGCGCCAACGTCGACTACATCGATGTGGCCCGCGAAACCATCAAGCGCATCGGCTACGACAATGCCGACTTCGGCATCGACTACAAGAGCTGCGCCGTGCTGGTGGCCTACGACAAGCAATCGCCCGACATCGCCCAGGGCGTGGATGAAGGCCGTGGCGTGGACCTGGAGCAAGGTGCCGGCGACCAGGGCCTGATGTTCGGCTATGCCTGCAATGAAACCCCGGAACTGATGCCGGCCGCGATTTACTACGCGCATCGCATCGTCGAGCGCCAGTCGCAACTGCGCAAGGATGGTCGCCTGCCCTGGTTGCGCCCGGACGCCAAGTCGCAGGTCACGCTGAAGTACGTGGATGGCAAGCCGGTGGCCATCGATACCGTGGTGCTGTCGACCCAGCATTCGCCCGACATCGAGCAGAAGGACATCCACGAAGCCGCCATCGAGGAAATCATCAAGCCGGTGCTGCCGGCCGAGTGGCTCAAGAACACCCGCTACCTGATCAACCCCACCGGCCGCTTCGTCATCGGTGGCCCGCAAGGCGACTGCGGCCTGACCGGTCGCAAGATCATCGTCGATACCTACGGTGGCGCTGCGCCCCACGGTGGTGGCGCCTTCTCCGGCAAGGACCCGTCCAAGGTCGACCGTTCGGCCGCCTACGCCGGCCGCTACGTGGCCAAGAACATCGTCGCCGCCGGCCTGGCCGAGCGTTGCCAGATCCAGGTGTCGTACGCCATCGGCATCGCCAAGCCGACCTCGGTCATGGTGACCACCTTCGGTACCGGCAAGATCAGCGATGAAAAGCTGGCCGAGCTGGTGCAGGAACACTTCGACCTGCGCCCCAAGGGCATCGTGCAGATGCTGGACCTGCTGCGCCCGATCTACGCCAAGACCGCCGCCTATGGCCACTTCGGCCGCGAAGAGCCGGAGTTTACCTGGGAGCGCACCGACAAGGTCGCCGCCCTGCGCGCTTCGGCTGGTCTGTAAGAAAGCCCACCCGGCGCGGGCCGGGTGAAGCGCGAATGAAGCCGGAAAACGGGCAGGTGAAGATCAATTCACCCGCCTGTTCCAAGGATTGACTAACGGCGGCCCCGCGCTACAATGCTGTTCCCCGCGAATGAAGATTCG
Source organism: Herbaspirillum sp. B65 (assembly GCF_000333555.1). NCBI lineage: Bacteria > Pseudomonadati > Pseudomonadota > Betaproteobacteria > Burkholderiales > Oxalobacteraceae > Herbaspirillum > Herbaspirillum sp. B65. The sequence goes on from NZ_BADI01000547.1 coordinate 4,912, forward strand.
CGCCATTTTTCCGATGTCGGCATTGCGTCTGGAAAGTCAAATCTCACAATGCCTCACCGCTGCAAGGAGCGTTGCGACAGGGACATCCCCTGCCAGGCTTGAAGCGGTGAACAGGCGCAGGTCGCCTGGCAACCGCGCTCACGTTACTTTTTTTCTGGCTTTTACATGAAAGGAGGGCGTGAACAGCGCCATAGGAGGGTTGGACAGGGAATCCCCTGCCAGCTTGAAGCGGGAACAAGGGCAGGTCCCCTGGCAACCGGGCTCACGTTACTTTTTTTTTGCTTTTACAGGAAAGGAGGGCGTGAACAGCGCCATTGGCATGACTACTCAAACGAATCACCAAGACTACATTGTCGCCGACATCAAGCTGGCCGACTGGGGCCACAAGGAAATCAAGATCGCTGAACCCGAAATGCCGGGCCTGATGGCGATCCGCGAGGATTTCGCCGCATCCCAGCCCCTGAAGGGCGCCCGCATCACCGGTTCGCTGCACATGACCATCCAGACCGCCGTGCTGATCCAGACCCTGGAAGCACTGGGCGCGCAAGTACGCTGGGCCTCCTGCAATATCTACTCGACCCAGGATCATGCCGCTGCCGCCATCGCTGCCAACGGCACCCCGGTCTTCGCCATCAAGGGCGAAACCCTGGATGAATACTGGGAATATACCCACCGCATCTTCGAATGGACCGACGGCGGCTATTCCAACATGATCCTGGACGATGGCGGCGACGCCACCCTGCTGCTGCATCTGGGTGCCCGCGCCGAGACCGATATCTCGGTGCTGGCCAAGCCCGATTCGGACGAAGCCGTGTGCCTGTTCAACGCCATCAAGCGCTACCTGGCCAAGGACGCCAACTGGTACTCCAAGCGTCTGAAGGAAATCAAGGGCGTCACCGAAGAGACCACCACCGGCGTGCACCGCCTGTACCAGATGCACAAGGAAGGCAAGCTGGCCTTCCCGGCCATCAACGTCAATGACTCGGTCACCAAGTCCAAGTTCGATAACCTCTACGGTTGCCGCGAATCGCTGGTGGACGGCATCAAGCGCGCCACCGACGTGATGATCGCCGGCAAGGTCGCCATCGTGGCCGGCTACGGTGACGTCGGCAAGGGCTCGGCCCAGGCCCTGCGCGCCCTGTCGGCGCAAGTGTGGGTCACCGAGATCGACCCGATCTGTGCCTTGCAGGCCGCCATGGAAGGCTATCGCGTGGTGACCATGGATTACGCTGCCGAACACGGCGACATCTTCGTCACCTGCACCGGCAACTACCATGTGATCACCCATGAGCACATGAAGAAGATGAAGGACCAGGCCATCGTCTGCAACATCGGCCACTTCGACAATGAAATCGAAGTCGCCGCCCTGAAGCAGTACACCTGGGAAAACATCAAGCCGCAGGTCGACCACGTGATCTTCCCCGATGGCAAGCGCATCATCCTCTTGGCCGAAGGCCGCCTGGTCAACCTGGGTTGCGCCACCGGTCACCCGTCCTACGTGATGAGCTCGTCCTTCGCCAACCAGACCATTGCCCAGATCGAACTGTTCGTCAATACCAAGGACTACCCGGTGGGCGTCTACACGTTGCCCAAGCACCTGGATGAAAAGGTCGCCCGTCTGCAGTTGAAGAAGCTCAACGCCCAGTTGAGCGAACTCACGCCCGAACAGGCTGCCTACATCGGTGTGAAGATCGAAGGTCCGTACAAGGCCGATCACTACCGCTACTGATCGCTGCCGAGGCCGGCGCTGCGCCGGCCTGGCTATATCAGCCTTGTTGCAGAGCGTAGCGCTTGCATCGCCCGACCGGGTGGTGCAAGCTCTGCGGCTGTGTCTATTACTGCCCCGACGGGGTCGAAAGGAATTTCCGTGCGCCTGCTGCTGACCTGGCTCATCAACGCCCTGGCCTTGCTGGCCGTTCCCTACCTGATGCACTCGGTTCAGGTCGAGAGCTTGGGCTCGGCGCTGCTGGCCGCGCTCATCCTGGGTTTCGTCAATACCATCGTGCGCCCGGTGCTGGTGGTGCTGACCCTGCCGGTGACGGTAGTGACGCTGGGCCTGTTCATCCTGGTCATCAATGGCCTGATGTTCTGGGTGGTGGCGCAACTGGTGGGCGGCTTCCACGTGGCCGGCTTCTGGTCTGCCGTGGGCGGCGCGCTGCTCTATAGCATCGTTTCCTGGGCGCTCTCGACCCTGTTGCTCAAATCGGGATCGAATCCATGAGCACACCTAATTTCAGTATCGAATTCTTCCCGCCCAAGACCGCCGAAGGCGCGGAAAAACTGCGCGCCACCCGCGCCAAGCTGGCCGCGCTGCAGCCCAAGTATTTCTCGGTGACCTTCGGCGCCGGTGGCTCGACCCAGCAAGGCACGCGCGACACCGTGCTGGAAATCGTCGGCGAAGGCCATGAAGCCGCACCGCACCTGTCCTGCATCGGTAGCTCCCGCGCCAGCCTGCGCGCCATCCTGGAAGACTATCGCGCCAACGGCATCAAGCGCCTGGTGGCGTTGCGGGGCGACCTGCCCAGCGGCTATGGAGCCATGGACCAGGCGTCCAGCGAATTCCGCTATGCCAACGAGCTGGTCGAGTTCGTGCGCGCCGAGACCGGAGACTGGTTCCACATCGAAGTGGCGGCCTACCCGGAAATGCATCCGCAAGCCCGCTCGCCGCAGGACGACGTGCAGAACTTCGCGCGCAAGGTCAAGGCCGGCGCCAATTCGGCCATTACCCAGTATTTCTACAATGCGGATGCCTATTTCCGCTTCGTCGATGAAGCCGCCAAGCTGGGTGCGAACGTGCCGGTGATCGCCGGCATCATGCCCATCACCAACTATTCGCAACTGGTGCGCTTCTCTGACATGTGCGGTACCGAAATCCCGCGCTGGATCCGTCTGAAGCTGGCCAGCTATGCCGACGACACGGAATCGATCCGCGCCTTCGGCCTGGAAGTGGTCACCCAGCTATGCGAACGCCTGCTGGCCGGTGGTGCTCCTGGTTTGCATTTTTATTCACTGAACCAGGCCGGACCGACCCAGGCCATCTGGCAGCAGCTGGTGAAGTAGGCGGCGCCTGCCTCCCAAGCCGGACCGTGGTCCGGCTTTTTTTTCGTTCATATAGCATCGGTGAGGATGCCATCCAGCGCTATGTCGTGCATTTGCGCCTCGAATTCCACCAGTCCGAAGCCATGGCAGACACCCACGGCCAGCGGCCTTGGGTTCACCGCCAGGGTACGGTCATAGAAACCGCCGCCATAACCCAGCCGGAAGCCAGCGGCATTGAAACCCAGGCAGGGGATCAGCAAGGCCTGTGGCTGCACGACGGGCGCGCCGGCCGGGGGCACCAAGGTGCCCAGGGCATCCTTTTCCAGTACATCGCCCGGCTGCCAGGCGCGGAACTCCAGGGGCGCCTCTTTGCCCACTACCACCGGCAGGCACAGGTGCACCCCACGTGCGGCCAGCGCGTTATAGGCCACAGACAGATCCGGTTCACCCCGGATCGCCTGGTAGACCGCCAGGCTGGCAATGGCCTGGTGCGCGCACCAGTGCAGCACGCGTTGCCCTATCAGGGCCGCGGCACGTGCCTGGTCCTCGGCCGGCATGGCTTTGCGACGCGCCAGCAGCGTCTTGCGCAACAGGGTTTTGTGGTGCGCGGCGCGGGTCGTCTCCGTGTCCGGGGCGAGCGTGTCGCGTGCTATGCTTGGGTTCATTTTCTGTTCCGTCAATCTGCATGAAGAAGCTGCATGAGTATGCGTCC
>NZ_BADI01000546.1:0-20984 GCF_000333555.1 Herbaspirillum sp. B65
GGGCCATCATTGGTGTTGACCAGGCGCCGTTGCGTCCCCGCCCGATAATCACGCGCTGCTTGCGCAAGGCGCCCCAGGCGCTGGAAATGGTCGCCGGACTCACCCCCAAGGCATCGGCCAGGTACTTCGTGCGCCAGCACGATGTCGGCGGTGCAGCCGGTCATGCGGCGGATTTCTTCATCCAGCGCCTGGCCCACCAGGCCCTTCTTCAAGGCTGCAAAGGTGACGAAGCGATTGCGCGCGAAATTGTTGTAGCGGAAGTAGGCGCCGGCATGTTCGGAGCGGAAGCTGCCCTGCGAGGTTTCCATGATGCCGCTGTTGACCACCGGCCCCACGCCGGACCAGTAGGGCTCGGCCAGGGTCAGGGTCATGGTCAGTTGCGGATGGTCCATCATGTTGCGCCCGACCTGGTCGGAGCTGTTGGCCAGCCCCTGCGGGTTGCGGCTGTTGGCCGACATCAGCAGCAGCTTGGGGGTTTCGATGCCATTGCAGGCCAGCACGAAGAGCTTGCCGGTGATGCGGTGGCTGACCTTGTTGGCGTCGAAATAGTTGACGGCCTCGACGCGGTTGGCGGCGTCCGTCTCGACCCGATAGACCACGGCATCGGTGAGGATGGTAGCGCCCTTGGCTTCCAGTCGGGCCAGCGCGGTGGCGGCGTCGTACTTGGCGCCGACCGGGCAGACCGGCACGCAATTGTTGTTGGCGCAGCAGGCCGGACGGTCGTCGTAGGGGATGCCGCTGTTGCGGGCCTGGGCCGTGGGAATGTTGTGGTAGCCCAGGGTCTTGACCACTTCGGTGAAGCGCTGCTCGCCGGGGCTGAAGGGTAGCGCTGGCATGGGGTAGGGCGCCGAGCGTTGCGGCGGCCATTGCAATTGCGGGTCCGATGGGCCGCAGATGCCCAGCTTGTGTTCGACGCGGGTGTAATACGGTTCCAGCACGTCGTAGCCGAAGGCCCAGTCGCGGCCCACGCCATAGAGCGTGTGCAGTTGCATGTCCGCGGGCGTCAAGCGCCAGCAGGTGCCGGCCCAGTGCCAGGTGGAGCCGCCGGCATAGCGGATGAAGGTCTGGGCGTATTTGTCGGGGCCGGACAGTTCCAGGTAGTGATCGTCCGGGTTCTCGCTGGAGGGCATGGGGTGCGGCGCCCAGGGGCGCGGCGGATAGCAGGAGGAGGGGTCGCCCTTCAAGGCCAGCGGCAGGTTGCGGAAGTTTTCCACCACCTCGGCGCGCGCCACGCGCGGGCCGGCTTCGAGCATCAGGACCGGGATGCCGGCCTCCAGCAGTTGTTCGGCGATCAGTACGCCGACTACGCCTGTGCCGACGATGACGACGTCGGCTTTGTTGTTGCTGTTCATGGAGTGACTCTGTAGGGTAGCAGGGATCAGAAGCGCGGCATGTCCGCCAGCGGCACGGTGACCTGGCGCCAGCGGTTGGGGCCGCTGATGCCTAGGAGGGGATGGCCACCACGTCCAGCGTGGTCTGGTAGGTCAGCGCTTCTTCATAGGTGAAGACGGTGGCATCGCGCTTGGGCGAGGAGCAGCCGGTGTACCAGGTGAAGATGATCCAGTAGGCCAGGGTCTGGAGCGGCCCGGCGGGAATGTCGGTGAAGAAATCTTCCACCTTGCGTGCCTGCTTGCCTTCGGCGAGGTCCAGCAACTGGCGCATCATGCTGTCCAGATCGGCATGTTCGCGCGCGGCGGCCTCCAGGATGCGCTCGCCCACGGCCGGGTTGAGCCGGTGATTGACCAGCAGGCCGGACAGGCGCATGAAGGGCGCCAGTTGTGGATGGCCGGCCTGGGGCAGGGCCCAGGAGGGCAGGCTGGACAGGGCCACGTAGCTGCCCAGTATGCTCACGCCGGTCAGCAGCAGGCTGCGGCGTGACATCGTGACTTGCTTGGTGAATCGGTTCATTGGCGTTCCTGCACGCACTTGGCGTGGTGGCCAAGACGCTGCGTCTTGTGGTTGTGAGGGGTCATGCATGGGATGGAATCGGTGCGCATCCTAACAGGGATTGGGCGCCTGTGCAGAGCAGCGGTGTTGCGTTTGGGCATCTGCTGGTGTTTGCCAGTTTCGCACACAGTCTGGGCCACAGAGGCTGGTTGTCGTGGCGCCTGCGATAGTCGCAGAAAATCCCTTCTCTTTGGGCAATTGAACGCGCAAGACTGTGAGGATAATGCCAGCACATAAAGCGCGGGCAATGCCGCAGATGAGCGTTTTCAATCAGGGGTGCAAATCATGATGGGGTGGTTCAAGAATCTGAAGATCGCCAGGAAATTGCAGTTGGCTTTCCTGGCCGTGCTGGTGTTGATGACGATCCTGGGCGTGTTCTCGATCAGTCAGTTGGCCAAGGTCAAGAATGCGTCCTCGGAGATTTCGCGTGACTGGATGCCGGCACAGAAAAAGCTGGGCGATATCAAGCTCTACTTCGTGCGCCTGCGCGGCACCGAGTCGCAACTGGCGATCTATGACGGCGACGTCGAGGCCATGAATGGCCTGGTCTCGCGCAGCCAGGCGATCTTGACCGGCCTGGACAAGACCATGAAGGATTACCAAGCCAGCCTGGATTCGCCCCAGGAGCGCGAGATCTATCCCAAGGTGGCGGCGCAGATCACCGAATTCCTGGGCGAGCACAAGAAGATCGTGGCCGCTTTCCTGGCCAAGAACAACGCTCAAGGCCGCGACCTGTTCCTGGGTTACTCCAACAAGCTCTATCCGCAGATCCTGGGCGATCTGGAAAAGCTCATCAAGATCAACCAGGAAGGCGGCGACGCCGCCACCGCCGGGGCCGACGATACCTTCAGTCAATCACGGGTGGGCATACTGGGTCTGCTGGTGGTCGCGCTGGTCATCGGCATGGGCCTGGCCTTGTACGTGGCGCGCATCATCGCCGCGCCCTTGCAGCAGGCAGTGGGCATCGCGCGGCGCGTGGCCGCGGGCGACCTGGGCGCGGAGATTGCCGTGCACAGCAAGGATGAGACCGGACAACTGATGCTGGCGCTGCAGACCATGAACGAGGGCTTGCGCCAGGTGGTGGGTCAGGTGCGCAATGGCACCGACAGTATCGCCACCGCCTCCACCGAGATCGCTACCGGCAACCTCGATCTGTCGCGCCGCACCGAACAACAGGCCACGGCCCTGGAAGAGACGGCCTCGGCGCTGGAAGAACTGACCTCGACCGTCAAGCAGAACACCGACAATGCCCGCCAGGCCAATCAACTGGCCATGGCCGCCTCGGGCGTGGCCGTGCGCGGCGGCGGGGTGGTCGGGCAGGTGGTAGAGACCATGGAAGCCATTCACGATGCCTCCAACCGTATCGTGGAAATCATCAGCGTCATCGATGGCATCGCCTTCCAGACCAATATCCTGGCCTTGAATGCGGCCGTGGAAGCGGCGCGTGCCGGCGAGCAGGGGCGCGGCTTTGCGGTGGTAGCCTCCGAAGTGCGCTCACTGGCGCAACGTTCGGCCTCGGCGGCCAAGGAGATCAAGCAATTGATCGATGATTCGGTGAGCAAGGTCGGCGCCGGTACCTCGCTGGTGCGCCAGGCCGGTTCCACCATGTCCGACGTGGTGGAGAGCGTCAAACGGGTGACCGACGTGGTCTCCGAGATCTCGGCCGCCAGCAATGAGCAGAGCGTCGGTATTGATGAGATCAACCGCGCCGTGGCCCAGATGGATGAAGTCACGCAACAGAATGCGGCGCTGGTGGAACAGGCCGCTGCCGCGGCCCAATCGATGCAGGAACAGGCCTCCGGCCTGGCGTCCACGGTCAGCGTGTTCAAGCTGCGCTGAGGCGTTTTGCTTGGCATCCGGGCGGCCGCCTGCGGCTGTGCGGCTGATTTCTTGGCGCGTCGATGCAACTTTCGCCCTGGATGGCGGCCTTAGTCATGTCTTTGGCAATCGTATAATGACGAGAAGTCATTAAACCTTTGCACAATAAAAACTTGACTTCCATCCCCATGAGCGATCACCCGCAGTCCAATTCGTCCTTAGCCTCTCTGTCGCAGCGTCCCAGCCGTATTTCGCTGCTCAGTACGGGCATTGGCGGTTTCGATGAGATCCTCGGGGGCGGCTTGCCTGAAGGCAGTCTCTATCTGATCCAGGGGCTGGCCGGCAGCGGCAAGACCACGCTGGCCTCGCAGGTGGGGTTTGCCCAGGCGCGCAGCGGCAAGCCGGTGATGCTATTGACCCTGATTGCCGAATCGCACGCCAAGATGCTCAATCATGTGAGCAACTTCGATTTCTTCGATGACAGCCTGGTCGGCGACCGGATGCAGATGTTGAGCGGCTATGGCGCGCTGGCCAAGGAAGGCTTGCGCGGCCTGCTGCGCCTGCTCAGTGCCGAACTGAATCGCCATCGCCCCAGCATGTTGATCATCGACGGCTTCCGCGCGGTGCGCGATTCCGGTCCATCCGACCTGAACCTGTCGGAATTCATGCATTCGCTCAATGCGCTGGTGTTCACCATGAACTGCACCACGCTGCTGCTCTCGCCGGTGGAGGGCAACCTGCCTGAATCCGAGAACACCCTGGTCGATGGCGTCATCGAATTGAGCCAGTACGAGTCGGGGATGCAACTGGTGCGCGAGATCAAGGTGTTCAAGCTGCGCGGCGCCAATCACCTGCTGGGCAAGCATGTCTTCGAGATCAACCAGAGCGGGGTGGAAATCTTCCCGCGCTTCGAAGCCACCGCCACCCGTGCCGGCAAGGTACCCGGTACCTCCGACCGCTACGTCAGCGTCGGCATCCCGTCCTGGGACAAGTGCATCGGCGGCGGCGTGGTCAGCGGTTCGCTCACCTGCCTCTTGGGCAGCCCCGGGGTGGGCAAGACCCTGATGGGTTTGCATTTCATCGAGCAAGGCTTGAAGGATGGGCAGCAATGTCTGATCCTGGGGTTTTATGAATCGCCCGAACGCCTGCTGGCCAAGGCGCGCAAGGCGGGAATGCAGCTCGATGAGCACATCGCCAGCGGCGCCTTGCAGATGATGTGGCAATTGCCGCTGGAAATGCTGTGCGACGACCTGGCCAAGCGCATGTTGGACAACATCGCCCGCCGTGGCGTGACGCGGCTGTTGATCGATGGTGTCGATGGCCTGCGCAGCATCGTGGTGCAGCAGCAGCGGATGCGCCCCTTCCTGGTAGCGCTGACCAATGAATTGCGCGCGCGCGGGGTGACTACCTTCATCACCGAGCAATTGCCGTATTTCCGCGAATCCCGTCCCCAGGTCGATCCCAGCTCTTCGCAGCTGTATGAAAACATGATGCTGCTGGAATACGTGGTCAAGGATGACGTCAACCGGCGCCAGATCTCGGTGATGAAGCTGCGCGAAAACGGCTATGACGGCGCCAGCCGGCTGATGAATATTTCGGACGCCGGCATCGAGATCGACGGCCTGGTATCGGCGGCGTCCGTTTCCTCTTCCGTACCCTCTCCCGCGCCGGTTGCGGATGGACGTTGACCATGTCCGGCGTGTCTCCACCACAGCAGGCGGCGCTGCCGCTGCTCTTGATCGTCGATGACGAGGTCGATATCACCGATACCTATGCCATGCTGCTGGAGCTGCACGGCTATCGGGTGGTGAGCGCCATCCATGGTGCCGATGCGCTGATCAAGGCGCAGCAGCAATGGCCCGACCTGGTCATCTCGGATTGCATGATGCCGGTGATGAACGGTCTGGAACTGTGCGCCGCCCTGCGTGCCTTGCCGGGTGGCCCGGCGCTGCCCATCATCCTGTGCAGCGGCGCCCCGGAGCGCCACGATCTGTCGCAATCCAGTCACAACCTGTTCCTGCGCAAGCCGGTCTTTTTCGAACGCCTGCTGCAGGAAATCCAGCGTCTGCTGCCCACGCGCTCCTGATCCTGCCCGCCCGCTCGGGCCTTCCTCCTGCTCGCATTCAATCCCCGTATCTCTTGCGTCAACGCAATGTTGTCGAGAGTTTCAGGAATTTCCTGATATCGCATTTCGTCGCCAACCATCACCATCCTTCACAACAAGTCACCGCAATGGTCGGGGCGGGGTGAATGGCAGGAGGGAATGGGGTGGGGACCAACAATGAAGAACAGACGGTACTGGTCGTGGAAGACCATGCCGAGTCGCGCGAGATGCTGTGCGACCTGCTGCGCAAGGGCGGCTTGCATGTCCTGGCTGCGGCCGATGGCGTGGATGCCATCGCGCTCATGCAGGATCATGCACCGGATCTGGTGTTGACCGATCTGCGGATGCCGCGCATGGATGGCATGGAGCTGGCGCGTTACATCAAGTCGCATGAACGCTATGCGCAGATTCCGGTGGTGCTTATCAGCGCCCACCTGCCGGCGGCCAGCGCACGCATTCCCACGATTGCGGCTTTTCTTCTCAAACCTTGCTCGGTCGATCATCTGTTCGGCACGCTCACGCTGCTGTTGCGCCAATGCGCGCAAAGCCGCGCCCAGCCAAGTTTTCAGGTGTAAGGAATCTGCGAGTTTTTATGATTTTATGCGCAGATATTTTCTGTATAACGTTGTGATTATGGAAATTCTCCCCGTGCCTGAGGGCTGGTCCGGACGCACGTAACGGACAGTGTGCGGGGAGACTCCGGCAGTCATAAAAACAGGTTCGTCCGGAACACTAGAGTGATGAAAGTACTAATCGTAGAAAGCGATCTCGACTGGCGTAATACCTTGAGCACCCATGTGGGGGAATTGGGTTACGAAATCTCGGTCTGCTCCTCGCTGGGCCAGGCCAGGGACATTCTCCGGTGCCGCCAGCCCGACATGTTGCTGTCCGACATCGGCTTGCCAGATGGCAGCCTCTCGCCCGAACTGGCTTCGCTGCGCCAGCATTTTCCCTCCATGGGCATCGTCATCCTCACCGCGGCCACCCGCAGTGAAGAGCGCTTGCGCTGCATGAGCGATGGCGCCGACTATTACCTGGTCAAGCCGGTCAAGCTCGATGAGGTCTCGGCCACCCTGACGGCCCTGGCGCGCCGCATGAAGACCGCGCCGCACCAGAGTTCGCCGCAGTCGGAAAAGTGGGCCTTCAACCGCAAGTCGGGGCGCCTGTCCAGCCATGGCAAGGTGGCGCTGCAATTCACCGACAAGGAAAGCACCGCCCTGGCGGCGCTGTTGCAAAGCCCCAACTATCCGGTATCGCACACCCAGTTGTTCGACCTGCTGCGTTCCGGGGGCGAGGAATATGACGCCCACCGCATCGACGCCCTGATCTATCGAGTGCGCCAGAAACTGCGCTCCTTGCCGGAGGCGCCGATGCAGATCCGCAATATCTATGGCGAAGGCTTCCTCATGCTGCGCCGTAGTTCGGCGGTCGATATCGTGCTCGAATCCTGAGCGGACCTGTTACCACCACCGGCAGATCCTGGAAATTTCCTTCACTTCTTCATCAAGCTCGCGTTGCAGAGGGTGCTGCACCGCGGGCTTGCCTGTCTGAACCTTCACTTGGCCTTCCTCAGGGGGCGAGCCGATGCTGCGCTTGGCCCCGATCCCGGCAAGAAATGCTGCGCCGCGAAAGTTTTGCCGCTTTCGGTTATCATGGAGCCAGTTTCGACGCTAAATCGTAGTTCTCCGCTGTAGATTTTCCGCTGAATCTGTCCTTCGCAGACATGCCGTCTGCGGCCACCCGACCGACAAGTTGAAGCAGGCATTGCGGCCCGCTGCGTCATCTCATTGCCCATGGGTTTTGCCCCTGGTCGAGTTGCGCGGCGCGGGCCGGATCGCTGCTTTGCCGTTAGTGAACCATCATGACCACTTCCGCTGAATTTACCGGGGCTCTCAACGAGTCCCAGCATCGCCCTCTGACTTCTTCCGACTACCGTACCCTGGGCCTGTCCGCCCTCGGTGGCACGCTGGAGTTCTACGACTTCGTCATCTACGTGTTCTTCGCCGCCGTGGTCGGCAAGTTGTTCTTCCCGGCTGACATGCCCGAATGGCTGCGCATGTTGCAGACCTTCGGCATCTTCGCGGCCGGTTACCTGGCGCGTCCGGTGGGCGGCATCATCATCGCCCACTATGGCGACGTGATCGGTCGCAAGCGCATGTTTACGCTGTCGATCTTCCTGATGGCCGTGCCTACGCTGGTGATCGGCCTCTTGCCGACCTATGCCAGCATCGGCGTGGCCGCGCCTATCCTGCTGCTGTTGATGCGCACCCTGCAGGGCGCAGCCATCGGCGGTGAAATGCCGGGCGCCTGGGTGTTCGTGGCCGAGCACGTGCCGGCCAACCGTTACAGCTTCGGCGTCGGTTCGCTGACAGCCGGCATCACCGGCGGCATCCTGCTGGGTTCGCTGATGGGCATCTTCATCAACAGCGTCTACCAACCGGCCGAGGTGGCGGCGTATGCCTGGCGCATTCCCTTCCTCTTGGGCGGCGTGTTCGGTCTGGTATCGGTCTATCTGCGTCGCTACCTGGAAGAGACCCCGGTGTTCCGTGAACTGGCTGCGCGCCGCAAGCAATCCCATGAACTGCCCTTGAAGACGGTGCTGCGCGAACATCGTGGCGCCAGCCTGCTTACGGCGGGCATGACCTGGTGCCTGTCGGGTGCGGTGGTGGTGGTGATCCTGATGACGCCGTCCTACCTGCAGACCGTGCACCACCTGCCGGCCAAGCTGGTGATGCAAGCCAACTGCGCCGGCACCCTGATGCTGACCATCGGTTGCCTGCTCATTGGCTGGCTGTGCGACCGCATCGGCACCCGCGCCAGCATGATCCTCGGCTGGGGTGGGCTGGGCTTGTCGAGCTGGTGGTTCTATGGCCAGTTGCCGGGTTCGCCTGAGTCGCTGATCTGGGGCTATGCGCTGGTGGGCCTGTTCGTGGGCAGCATTGCGCTCACCCCCATCGTCTCCACCCGCGCCTTCCCGCCGCCGGTGCGCTTTACAGGTCTGTCCTTTGCCTACAACATGGCCTATGCCATCTTCGGCGGGCTCACGCCGGTGCTGATCTCGCTGTGGATCAAGGCCGACCCGCAAGGCCCGGCGCTGTATGTGATCGGCCTGTCCATCCTGGGCGTGCTGCTGGCGTTTGTGCCGATGAGCAGCAAGGGCTATCGCGCCTGATACTTCTCCCCGTCATGCCTGGCGCAAAACGCCAGGTCAACGGCGCGGGCGCTACATCTCCAGCGTCATTGCATGATGGCTTGCTTCAGTCTTGAAGACGCTGACGGCACCAGTGAGGATCTGCGCCTGATCACGCAAGCTGGAGGCAGCCGCCGCAGCTTCTTCCACTAATGCGGCGTTCTGCTGGGTGACCTGGTCCATTTGTCCAATGGCCAGGTTGACCTGGTCGATACCATTGCTCTGTTCCTGGCTGGCCGCGGCGATGTCTTCCATCAACTGGGCCACGCGCTTGACCGAATCCACGGTCTCTTCCATGACTGCGCCGGCATCGTTGACCAGGTTGCCGCCAGAGCTGATCTTCTGCAACGACGCTTCGATCAATTCCCGGATCTCCTTGGCGGCGCTGGCCGAACGCTGTGCCAGGCCGCGCACTTCTGAGGCTACCACGGCAAAGCCGCGCCCTTGCTCGCCGGCCCGCGCTGCTTCGACGGCGGCGTTGAGGGCCAGGATATTGGTCTGGAAGGCAATGCCATCGATGACGTTGATGATATCGACCATGTGGCTGGAACTCTGCTTGATATCGTTCATGGTGGCGACCACCTGGTTGACGATGCCGCCGCCGTTTTCGGCCTGCTTCCTGGCTTGCGCCATCAGTACATTGGCCTGGAGGGCGTTGTCGGCATTTTGCTTGACCGTCGACGTCAATTCCTCCATCGAAGAGGCGGTCTGCTCCAGGCTGGCCGCCTGTTCTTCGGTACGCGAAGACAGGTCCAGGTTGCCGGAGGCGATTTCTGCGGAGGCCGTGGTGATGGAATCGGTACTGTGGCGTACCTGGGTGACGGCTTGCGTCAGCGCCTTGGTCATCTCCTGCAGGGCGCGCAGCAAACGCCCCATTTCATTGGTGCCGCCCACTTCGATGGACTGTGTGAGATCGCCACGGGCAATGCGTTGGGCCACCTCGATGGCACTATTCAAGGGGCGGTTGATGCTGCGGATGAGCCACAGCCCGATGAGGCTACCCACGAGGATGGAGCAGATGATGGCGGCGATGGAAAAACTGCGGAAGCTCTGGTAGCGCTGCTGGGAGTTTTCGTATTCGGACTTGGCCACCTCCGTCTGCAGCTGGATCAGTGCATTCATGGTCTCTGTAATGGAGGTGGCGTAGCGGGCAATATCACCGTGGATGAGCGTAGCCACGGTCTTCATGTCTCCGCCATTCAAGGCATTGAGCGCGGGCGCAAAGCCTTTTTCATCCAGCAGCTTTTGTTCGCGCACCAAGGTGTCGGCAAGTTCTTTCTCAGTGGGCGTCAGATAGGTGGCGAGATAGTCTTTCCACACCTTGTCGCGCACGCTTTCTTCCTTCTTGAAGGAAGCAATGTGAGTGGCCAGCTCTTCCTGACTGGAGACCAGGGCTCTTGCAATATTGATCTGCATCTTGTTGGAGGAGCGAATGACCTGGTCCAGCTGGCTTAGCGCGATGAGCCGGTCTTCATAGACGGTTTTCAACGAGTTGTTGACGTTGATGAGCGAGATCAGGCTGGTGGTGCCGATCAGGAAGCTGATCACCAGTAAAAAGCCGATGACGGCGATGAGGCGGGTTTTGATGGTCAGGTTCGCAAACATGGCGAGCTTCTCCTAAATGCAGAGTCAGTGGTAGAGGGAGTGAGGGAAGAGGGGAGCTGCTCTGACTGACGAATGTGGTCGCCGCATCTTTTCCGCAAGGAAGTCAATTTTGTAGTTTGACTTTCACTTTTTGTCAGTCGGCCAGAATATATTTCATATTTAATATATTTTGCGTTTATAAATTACAACATATATTAAATATGCGGTTTTGCGAGAATGAGAACGCTTGGTAAAACCTCCTGCGTGCGTGCCGTTTTTCCCGCAGGACGTTCGCGTACAATGCTGGCCATTGCCGCAATGGCCGCACGGTGCGCTGCCAATGACCTCCACCATGTTCCTCGCCTTCCTGACTAAGCGCCTGTGCTGGTGCGCTTCCTGGATACTCCTGGCCGTGCTGCTGGCCGCCTGTTCGCGTCCCTCCATCCCCACCACCCATCTGGCCCAGGATGTCTACGTCTGGCAGCGCCAGTGGACCCCGGCGCTACGCAATGCCCTGTCGGCCTCCAATGCCCATGTGGCGCGCTGGCATGTACTGGCTGCGGAACTGGGCGCCTCGGGCCGCTGGATCGACATCGAACCGGAGGCCGCCGTGCTGGCCGAGACCGGTCGCCCCTTGCTGCTGACGGTGCGTCTGAACGGGCAGTTGGCGCGCTTCGATAGTGCTGCCATCCAGGCCCATCTGCTGGAACTGCTGACGGCCTGGCGCGCGCGTGGGCTGCAACCGGCGGCGCTGGAAATCGACTATGACTGCGCCACGGCGCGCTTGCCCGACTACACCGCCTTCCTGCAAGGGCTCAAATCCCGCATCGCGCCCCTGTCGCTGGCCGTGACGGCCTTGCCGACCTGGTTGGCCAGCCCGCAGCTGTCGGCCTTGCTGGCGGTG
Organism: Herbaspirillum sp. B65; assembly: GCF_000333555.1. Classification (NCBI taxonomy): domain Bacteria; kingdom Pseudomonadati; phylum Pseudomonadota; class Betaproteobacteria; order Burkholderiales; family Oxalobacteraceae; genus Herbaspirillum; species Herbaspirillum sp. B65. Next base: position 11,548 of record NZ_BADI01000546.1, read on the forward strand.
GCCGACGAATCGACCCTGCAGGTACACGCCGTGCTGGACCCGCGCCTGGGGCTGTTCGATGCGCAACGGGCGCAGGACTGGATGCAGCAGTATGCGGCGCGCACCCGTCATCCCTGGCATGTGGCGCTGCCGGCCTACGGTTCGCGCGTGAGCTGGGATGGGCAGGGGCGCATCGCCGCCGTCGAGAGCGAGCGGGCCTTGCTGGCCGGTGGCGTGGGGCGTGAACTGATGGCCGAGCCGCGCGTGATGGCGCGCTTCGTGGCGCAACTGGAAGCGCAGGCGCCTGCCGGTCTGGCCGGCATCACCTGGTTCCGCCTGCCCACCGGCGACGACCGCCGCGCCTGGAGCCTGGCGACCTGGATCGCCGTGCTGCAACGCCAACCTTTGAAGGACGGCCTCGCCGTCCGACTGGTGGCCGCTGCTGGCGAGCCGGGGGCGGCCAGCGATATCCGCCTGGACAACGTCGGCAACGCCGACGCTGCCTTGCCGCTGCGGGTGCGCATAGGGCGGCGCCAGCCAGACCAGCCGGGGAACGCTTGCAGCGGCGACGGCATCAATGGCTACACCTTGGAAAACGATGCCCAGGGACGCTATCTGCGCCTGGATCAGGCCGGTCTCTTGCGCGCCGGTAGCAGTCGCAGCATAGGATGGCTGCGCTGCGCCGCTGGCGTGGCCGCCCCGGACATCACACTGGAAATGGGATCCTGATGAAACAAATGAAGCTTTCTGCCAGCGGCAGCGGCAAGTCCGGCCTGCCCGGCGCGGGCCACATGAGTCGCATGAAGAAAATCGCCTACGCCGCCAGCGGCTTGCTGGTCCTGGGCGCCGCTACCGTGGTGGCCTGCGGGCCGGACTTCCCGCTGCAACTGCTGGATGACCGCGCCGGCACTTTGCGCAATACCCCCAACAATTCCTTCGCCTGGGAAGTGGCGCACCTGGTGACGTCCACCGACAAGTTGCAAGCCGACGAAGGCAGCGGCTATGAGCAGAGTGCCGCGCACCCGGATGATCCACACTCCTTGCAGATGCTGGAAAAAGGCCAGCTGGATGCAACGCAGTGGACGGCGCTGCAGGCCATGCGCGCCGCCCCCGATGGCCAGAGCGCCTATGCTGCCGGCGCGGCACTGCCCGCGGCCATCCGCCTCTATACCGCCGGCGCCCAGGATTTCCGCGCCAATGCGCTGGAAGCGGCACGCCAGCGCTTCGAAGCGGTATTGGCGCTGCCAGCGCCACAAGCCCGCGAGCGCGCAGTATGGGCGGCCTACATGCTGGGCCGCCTGCACGCCATCGAAGGCCGGCGCGAACAGGCCATCGCCAGCTTCACGCAATCCCGTGCGCTGGCGCTGGCCGGTGCGCCCGATCCACTGGGCCTGGCCGTGGCCAGTTATGGCGAGCAGGCGCGCCTGTTGCTGGTGGGGGAGGCGGGGGCGTGCAACTGGTCCGATTTCAATGAGGGTCATGCCTGTGGCGAAAGCATCAAACCGGCCGATCTGAAGCAAGCCATCCATCTCTATGCCGAACAGGCTGCGCGTGGCTCGCTCAGTGCGCAGTCGTCCTTGCAGGCGCTGGCGTCCTGGAGTCTGGCGCGGTCGGCCACCAGTGCCGAGCTGATCGACGATGCGGTGGCACAACAGCTGCTGGTGGCCTATGCGCTGGCGCGCGTGGGTGACGTCGTGGAGGGGCCGCAGATCGGGGGCGGCGACTACGATCCGAGCGCGCCCGCCTACGGTTCTTCCGGTTATGCCGATGCCGCCCGCAGCGCCAAGTTCAAGCCCAATACCATGCTGGTGAATCTGGTCCATGCGCTCAAGCGGCGCGGGCTGGAACATATCGGCGGTGCCCGACGCCGTGGCGGCACTGGCCTATCGCAGTGGTCGCTATGAATTGGCTCAAGCGCTGGTGGATCAGCAGGAATCGGCGCTGGCCTGCTCGCCCATCGGCTTTGGTGACGATGGCCAGGCCTACAACATCAACGCCGACGTGGTGGCCGGCAAGATCGCCGAGATCCTGCACGCCGAAAAGCTGATCATGATGACCAACATCGCGGGCGTCCAGGACAAGGCCGGCAAGCTGCTCACCGACCTGTCGGCGCGCGAGATCGACGAGATGTTCGCCGATGGCACCATCTCCGGCGGCATGTTGCCCAAGATTTCCTCGGCGCTGGATGCGGCCAAGTCGGGCGTGAACACGGTGCACATCATCGATGGTCGCATCGAGCACTCGCTGCTGCTGGAAGTGCTGACCGAACAGGCCTTCGGGACCATGATCCGTTCCCATTGATCCGCAGGCGTCAGAGCGCAAGCAAAAGGGATGAGCCCATGCTCATCCCTTTTTTGTTCGCCGCGCGGACAGTCGCCGATGGGCTCAATAAAGTTGTTTTACCTGTAAGCCTCGCTTGCCCAGCAATAGCGGCACACTGTCCGGCCCCACCAGGTGCAGGATGCCGATGGCCGCCACGGCCTGGTCCTGCCGGTGCAGCAGCTCGGCGATGCCGGCGGCCAGGCCCGGGTTGCGCTCGCGCAGCAGGGCCTGGACCGTGAAGTGGCTGGAGAAGCTGCCGTCCTCTTGCAGTTCCTTGAGCGCACGGGCAAAGCCGGCACTGTCGGCATGACGCCAGGCATCGACCAGAAAATCGAGCTTGCGGGTGAGGTCGGCATCGTCCAGCTCCTGCAGGGTGTCGGCCAGGAACTGGATCTGTTGCGCTTGCCCCAGCTGGCTGAAGATGGCCATCTGGCGCTCGGCGCTTTCCAGTTCGACCACCTTGCCGCCATGGGCGCGCACGGTTGCAGCCAGGTGGCTGTCCACCGCCAGGTCGGTGCGGTAGCCGTGGCGCACGTATTGCTGCACGGACAACACCATGGCCAGCATCCAGGGGCGCATTTGCTGTACCGATGCCGGCACCATGCCCAGACCTTGCAGAGCTGACTCGGTGCGCTCGCGCAAGGGGGCCTCGAGCTGCTCCAGCAGGTGTTCGCCGGCCGGGTAGAGCCCATGGCGCTGCACCGCGCTTTGCATGGCGTCGGTGTTCTCTGGGTCAAGCTCCAGCGCCAGGACGGGGGCGGCGGCCAGGGCGCGGGTCAGGCGCGGTTCCAGCGGATAGAAGTCGGGGGCGCCGACGTGGATGGTGCCAAACAGCAGCAGCGTGTGACGGCCATCGGAGACCTGGTAGAGCGCGCCACGCGGTGGCGCCGGCTGGACCGTGTCGGTGGTCGTGGCGGCCCGGGCCGGGGCCAGGAAGTTAAAGCAGGACAGCCAGGTCAAACTCACTATAATCAAGCGTTGCATCAATCCGGTCACTGCTGGCCTTTCTTTCCTTGCTTGTTCAAGGCGCGTCCATGGTTGTGGCAGGCGCGCCGGTCTCATTTATGGCGTCCAATACTACACCGCTCTGGCTGTTCGATCTCGACAACACCCTGCACAACGCCTCGCACGCGATCTTCCCGGCCATCAATACCAATATGAACCGCATCATCAAGCGGGTGCTGGACCATGATGGCCAGCCCAGCGACGAAGCGGCGGTCAATTATCTGCGGCGGCATTACTGGAAGCTGTACGGCGCCACCTTGCTGGGCCTGGTGCGCCATCACGGCCTGGGGGTGGATGAATTCCTGCACGAGGCGCATCTCTTCGACGACCTGCCTGGCATGGTGCGCGCCGAGCGCGGCATCGGTCGCTGGCTGGCGCAGTTGCCGGGGCAAAAGATCCTGCTGACCAATGCGCCGCGTCGTTATTCGCGCGAGCTGGTGCGCCACCTGGGGCTGCAGCGGCATTTCTCGCATCACATTTCCATCGAAGCCATGCATGTGCATCGGCAATTACGGCCCAAGCCCTCGCGCCTCATGCTGCGCAAGCTGCTGGCACGACACAAGGTGGCGCCGCGGCGCTGCATCCTGGTCGAGGATACGGTAGACAATCTGCGTAGCGCCCGCGAACTGGGCGTGCGCACGGCTTGGGTGACCCAGTACCTGCGCGGCAGCCAGGCGCTGCTGGGGGCGATCGGCGGGCAGCGGGTGCTGAGTCGCTTGCCGGCTTACGTCGATGTGAAGGTTCGTTCAGTGCGGCAGTTGCCGCGACGGCTTGCGGCGCTAGGGGCGCTGCGTTGAAGTGAAGAAGTCTGCCGAAATTAGTCGGCGCAATCGGCGCACCAGCCCTTGATGGTCAATTCCACTTCGTGACTCTGGAAACCCTTGCCCAGGGTCTTGCGCAGTGCCGATTGCAATTGCGCGGCGGTGGACTGGTGGCGTTCGGCCTCGGGCAGGACGGTGGCCAGGAAGTCGGTGCCATCGCTGGCATCCAGGCAAAACACCCGGTTGCAGCGGGTGCACTTGAAATGACCGTGCTGGTGCTGCTTGCCTTGGGAATGGTCGTGCAGGCCGTGTTCGGGGTGATCGGCCCCGGCGCTGTAGCGGAAGATGCGGTCGTCGCTGGAGATCTTGTGGGCCAGGCCGGCTTCGGTGAGGCAATCCAGGGCGCGGTAGAGGGTGACCCGGTCCATGTCGGCAAAGCGGTCCTGGATATCCTGATGTGACGCCGCGCTGCGGGTTTCCAGCAGCGCCCCCAGCACATTGACCCGCGCTGGCGTCACGCGCACCCCGGCCTCGCGCAATTGCGCCTCGGCCAGCGCGCTCACCGTGGCGGCTTGCGCGGCGGTGTTGGCGGAAGGAGGAAGGGCGGCTTTGGCTTTCATGGTCGGCATGGGCAGGATCACAGGTCGCCAGGATGACTGGCTGAAGAAAACGTCAGCACCAAGTGTGCGGGTAGCCCTATTTTAGCCCATGCGGGCCAGGCCTTCGCGCGCCTGGCGGCGGGCCGGCTATTTGTTGTCGCCTTTGCCGCCTTTACCGCCTTTACCGCCTTTATGGGCGCGCGGATGGGCCTGGTCATAGACCTGGGCCAGGCGCTGGAAGTCCAGCGCGGTATAGACCTGGGTGGCGGTGATGGAGGCGTGGCCCAGCATTTCCTGGACCGCCCGCAGGTCGCCCGAGCTTTGCAGCACGTGCGAGGCAAACGAGTGGCGCAGCATGTGCGGATGCACGTCGGTGGCCATTTCCACGCCTTTGCCATGGGCCTTGAGGCGCAACTGGGTGACCCGGGGCGACATGCGTGCCCCGCGTTCATTGAGAAACAGCGCGTGCCCATCCGGCCCGCCGTCCGCCCTGACCAGGCCGGCGCGCAAGGGTAGCCAGTCCTGGATGGCCTGCAGGGCGGCTGTTCCTACCGGCACCTTGCGCTTCTTGCCGCCCTTGCCGGTGACCGTGACCTCGGCTTCGGCCAGGTCGATCCAGCCGGCTGATTCATAACGGCCTTCACGGACATCGGCCAGGTCGATACCTACCAGTTCGGAAACCCGCAAACCACTGGAATAGAGCAGCTCGAACATGGCGCGATTGCAGGCGGCTAGCGTAGAGGCTGGATCGCGCGCCGGATCGGCGTGCGACACCAGCCGGATGGCATCATCGGCAGCCAGCGCCTTGGGCAGGGGTTTGCTTTTCTTGGGCGGCTTGACGCCGTCGACCGGGTTGGCCGGCAATGCCATTCCCTCTTCCAGCGCCAGCCAGGCAAAGAACCCACGCCAGGCCGACAGCTTGCGCGAGATCGAGCGGGCGTTGAGGCCGCGTGCGTGCAAGCGGGCGGCGCATTTGCGGATCTGGGGCTGGCTGACGTGCGGCAGGATGGTATCGGCAACACCGTCGTGGTCGCCCGCTGGCGCCAGCAAGGCGCGCAATTCCTGCAGGTCGCGCCCGTAGTTTTCCAGCGTATGCGGCGAGAGCTTGCGCTGGCTGCGCAGGAAGGAAAGATAGCGTCCGATCAGGGAAGAGGCCGCAGCATCCATGGCTTGACTCCGAGTGCTGGCAGCGCTGACCGGATCAGCGCAGGCGATGGATCAGCGTAGCAGGCAGGCCAGGGCGGCACTGCCGGTTTCGCCGATGCGGGTCAGGAAATCGGTGCCCATATCGATGGTGAAGCGGTTCGGGTCGGGCGAACCCAGCACCAGCAAACCGAAGGCTTCGGGCGCCGCACCCACGCGCAGCGGCAACATCGCCACCGATTTCACCGAGGCGGCATCGTCCAGCCAGGAAGCGGCTTCGAACTCCTTGTTGGGACCGCAGAAGGGGGTGGACAAGCCATTGGCGAAGATGCGGGCATCCTCCGAGACTTCCTGGGTCGCCCAGTTGTCCATGTGCGGGTCAGCCAGGTTCCACAGGCGCACCGTCACTTGCGGCACGTGGAATATCTCCTGCAACTGCGTCACCAGCACGCGCGGCAGGTCGGCGGCATCGCGCGTCAACAGCAGGGCGCGGCTCCAGGCCTGGAACTTGTTGGTGATTTCATCGTTTTCCTGGGCGATGCGCATCAACTCGGCCATGCGCAGCTCCTGCACGCGGATCTTCTCGCGGAGGATTTCCATCTGGCGTTCCTGCAAGGACACGGCACGGCCCATCACCGGGCTGGTCAGCTTGACCGTGGAAAGCAGTTCCGCGTGCTCTTCGAAGAAATGCGGGTGGTCGAGCAGGTAGTCGGCAATCAGGCTGGAATCCAGTTCGGTGGTCATCGTCGCGAGGTCTGTGTGGGTGTGCCGGCCGCACAAGACGTAGCGTGCCGGAAATATCGCGAGATTATCCTCGCTATCGGACACCCTGACAATCATCGGTGCCGTTAAGGGGTGGGGGGGCAAAATGAAAGAGGCCTGCATGATTGCTCATGCAGGCCTCTTTCGGTACGACTCAAATTTAACTCAGGTTCGAACCGATGCTTTCACATCGGTTTTGAATCCATGAATTAGAACTTGTGACGAACGCCAACGGTAACAGCGGTTTGGCTAGCATCGCTGCCGGTGCTGTCGCCCATCACGCCAGGGTTCTTCATGTCCTTGGCACGCAGGTTCGACACGAAGGCGTACAGGTCGGTACGCTTGGACAGCCAGTAGTCAGCACCCAGGTTGTATTGGGTCAGCTTGCCCTTACCATCCAGACCGTCGAAGCGAGCGGTGGTGTATTCCACAGCGGCCAGCAGCTTCAGGGACGGGCTCAGGGAGTAGGCAGTACCGAGTTCGTAGATGTCAGCCTTGGTAGCCAGGCCCAGGGTTGCGGCGGCGGCACGGTTAGCGGCGGTCAGCGGGCTGGCGACAGCGATAGTGCTGCCGGTGGCGACGGTGCTACGCAGAGCAGCAACGTTTGCTGCGGTGTTCAGGTCTTGCTTGACGCGCGACCAGTTACCGTACACACGTGCCGGGCCAAACTGGTAGCTGGCGACCAGGTTGAATACCTTCAGTGCAGTGTTACCTGCATTGCCGGAATTCAGACCGGTAGCGATATTGTAGTCAGCCAGAGCGGTGGCGCTTGCACTTGCTGCCGGAGCCACACCTTGGATCAGCGCAGTGTCGCTAGGAGTAGTGCCTTGCTTGGATTGGTAGTAGTTGGCACCCAGACCCAGCGGGCCGTTGTCGTACTTCGCGCCCAGGCCGAACGATTGGCCAGCCGAAGTCTTGCCAGCGGTTTCGCCGAAGCCGTAGATCAGGTTACCGGTGAAACCGTTCAGGTTAGCGGTGGTGTAGCTGATCGAGTTGTTGGTGCGGGTACCTTCCAGACGGTTCAGGTTGTGGCCGACGTTGCCGGTCACGCCACCGAAGTCGTTGACGGAGGTGTAGGCGGAGATGGTGTCAGCGAAGTCGGTTTGACGACCCAGCAGCACGGTACCGAAGCCACCCGACAGACCAACCACGGACTTGCGACGGAACAGGTTGGACGAGGTCACAGCGTCGGAGCCTTGCAGGCCGCCGTTGTCGTTGGTGAAGCCGGTTTCCAGTTGGAACACGGCCGACAGACCGCCGCCCAGATCTTCAACGCCCTTGAAGCCGATACGCGAACCTTGGATGTTGCCGGAGTTCACTGCAAACTTGCTGCCAGTGCCAGTGCCGGTAGCAACCTTGCTGGTGTAGGTGATACCAGTATCAACGATACCGTAGATAGTAACGGAGCTTTGTGCTTGAGCAGCACCTGCGAACGCGCCGAGGACGGCCAGTGCCAGCAGAGATTTTTTCATTTGACATCCTTCTATAAAAATAGTCTTGAGGATCCGTACTTCTGGTCGGATGGTGAGACATTAAGGGTTCTCATTTGGCGTGGCCGTAGATTGGTCACGTGGAGGGCGGAATTTTGGTTGAAAGCGTCAATCCGCTGGAGGAGTGTTGTTTTTTTCAAACGCTTTCCTGCCCATCAATGCCTGACAGACAAATTTAGGCTTGCAGCCTCTCCCTTCTTAACGGCATGGCAGAGCGAAACTTGATCCGTTGCGTATCGCCCGTAGTGATGTTGTTAAAACGATGCATTTCGAATCTTTTCGAGTGTTTTTTAAAAAAAATTCGATTGTGGGGCATAATTTTGGCTTTCTGACCTGATGTGGAGGGTGGATGGCCACTCGCGAGGATCTTGCAATCATCCGCGCAGCGCGTGCCGGACAGGCCCAGGCGCAGTTGACCCTGGGCAAGCGTTACCTCTTTGGCGGCAACGGTTTGCCGCAAAGTGCGGGCACCGCCTTGCACTGGCTGGAGCGGGCAGCCCGCCAAGGGTTGGCCGATGCCTGGATGCTCATTGCCCAGCATATTCCCTATGAAGTCCTGACCTCGTTGGCCCAGCCGCACGAGGCCGCACAGTGGTATGAACGCGCCTTTGACGCCGGCCTCACCCAAGCCGGCCTGGTCTATGCCCGCCTGGTGCTGGAGCACCCGGCCGGTGCGGCGGTGGCTAGCGCCGATATGAAGGAAAAAGCCATCCGCGCGCTGGAAGCCGTCGCCAACCAGGGCGACCCGGATGCCCAGTGGCTGCTGGCGCGCCAAGCTGAACGAATGTTCAAACATGCCCCCGCCGCCTCGGCCAGCGAACCGGCGCCCGCGCGGGTGGTTGCGGCCGACGCCTTGCAGCAATGGACCCAGAAAGCCGCCGACGCCGGCATCGAGCAAGCCCAACATGCGCTGGCCGATCGTGCCTGGCAGCAGTCCGACTTCGCCGCGTTCGGGCAGCGCGCCCAGCCGCTGGCCGATGCCATGTTGCGCCAGCACGAAGCCCTGGTGGCCCAGCTCAATGCGCCCTCCGAGGCGCTGGCCGCAGCCCTGGGTGCGCAGAATATCCAGTTGCTGCGGCGCCTGGCCGAGGTGCAACTGGCCGACAAGCGCCCCGACCTGTTGTACGCCCAGCAATTGCTGGAGCTGGCCGCGCTGGCCTGCGACCGCGATGCGCAACTGGCGCTGGGCCTGTTGTATGGCCGGGTCGATGCCTCCGGCACGCGGCGCTTTGCCGGCCAAGGCTCAGCCAATTACAAGAAGGCCATCCGCTGGCTGACCCTGGCCGGCGAGCAAGGGATGGCGGCGGCTTGGTACGTGCTGTCGCGGATCTACCTCAAGCCGGAATTTTCCCAGCGCAATCTGCCGATGGCAGCAT
>NZ_BADI01000545.1:0-8595 GCF_000333555.1 Herbaspirillum sp. B65
CTTCGCTGTGCAGTAGCCCAGGTGTTCCAGCGTCAACAGGTAGCGCCGCGCCGCCGTGCGCGAGAGGCCGGTGCGGGCCGCTACCTGGGCCGAGGTCATGCGCTGGTTGTCGTAGTCGAAGGCTTCCAGGATCAGCAATCCCTTTTCCAGCCCGGCGATCCAGTCGCGCCGCGACAGGCCGCCGGTGCTGCTGTCTTCGGTTTCTGCTGATGTTGCGGTTGTTGCGGCTGCTGCGCTGTGGTCGATCTCGCTCATCGTCCAGGCTCCCTCTTCATACCCACATCATCAAGGTATTGGCCGTGGTCTGCAGCGCCGGCAGGCCGCGCGCCAGGGCGTCTTCGCGCGAGCAGGCGGCCAGGTTGGAGGTCACGCTCAAGGCGCCGATGACGCGGCCACTGCGGTTCTTGACCGGGATGGCGATGCCGCGCATTCCCATCTCGAACTGGTTTTCGGTGATGCCATAACCCTGCTTGCGCATGGTGAGGATTTCCTGGAACAGCGCGGCCTTGTCGGTCATGGCCATGTGGGTGTGCGGGATCAGGGTCACGCGTTCCAGGTAGGCCTGGATCTCGGCGTCTTCCCGCATCCCCAGCAAGACCCGGCCGGCGGTGGTGGTGTAGGCCGGCAGGCGGGTGCCGGGTTCGAAGCCGGCATTGACCAGTTGCGCCGCCGTCACCCGGGTGACGTAGACGATCTCATCGCCATCGAGCAGCGAGAAATTGGTGGATTCCTGCAATTGCTGCGTGAGCCGTTGCAGGAAGGGCACCACCGCACGCGGTACGCGCGCCGACTCCAGGTAGGACTGGCCCAGGTTCAACAGGCGCGGCATGAGCCAGAACTTCTTGCCGTCCGAGGCCGCCATGCCGGTATGCACCAGCGTCAACAGGTAGCGGCGCGCCGCGCTGCGGGTCAGGCCCACGCGCTCGGCCACTTCGCTGGCGGTCAATTGGGGGGAGTCGCTGTTGAAGGCGGTGATGACGTCGAAACCCTTCATCAATCCTTCGATCAGGTCACGCTTCTGGATGTCCAGGTCTACCGGGCTTTGGTCGATCATCGTAAAAAATATCCAAAAATGAGTGATTGGCGAACATCTTGCGCGATTATCGCACGTTTGGCCTCATTTTAGCCTTTTGGTGGGGGTGGGGCTTGGCTATACTCGGCTCCGAGACAAATCATCGGGATCATGATGAACACCATAGAAAACAATCCTGTCCCCACCAATCCGCTGGGCATCGATGGCATCGAGTTCATCGAATACGCCACCACCGAGCCGCTGGCGCTGGGCGCCGTGCTGCAGCGCATGGGGTTCGAGCAGGTCGGCCGGCACCGTTCGCGCGAGGTGGTGCTCTACACCCAGGGTGGGATGAACGTGATCGTCAATGCCGACGTGTCGGCCTGGTCCGGCTTCGACCATGAGGTGCAGGCCACCAACCTGAGCGCCATCGCGCTGCGGGTGCGTGATGCCAACGAAGCCTATCGCCGTGTGACCGAACTGGGGGCCTGGCCGATTCCGACCCGGGCTGGGGCGATGGAATTGAATATTCCGGGCGTGCATGGCTGTGGCGACTCGATCATCTACTTCGTCGATCGCTATCGCGACTTTTCCATCTACGACGTCGATTTCAAGCCATCCAGCCAGGAACGCCGCACCACCACGGCGCTCTCGGGCTTGCATTTCTTCGGCCTGGTGCAGGCGGTGGGGCCCGATCGCACGCGTGAGTGGATCGACTTCTATTCCACCCTGATGGGTTTTTCGGTGCTGCCGGAAGGGCAGTTCTTCGGCATCCTGCCCAAGGGCACATTGCTGGCCAGCCCTTGCCGTCAGTTTTACATCCAGTTGGTGGAGCCGCCCGAGGGTACCGAAGACATCCATTGGGAAGAAGAATGGCTGCGCCTGGGCCTGGGCACGCCCGACGTGTTGCAGGCGGTGCGGCAATTGCAGGAGCGCGGCGTGATCTTCGTCGACCGCGCCCCCACCCAGATCAGCGAGCGCGGTGCGCTCACCCAGCTCTACAAGGGCGGCGTCAGTTTCGAACTGGTACGCAGCCAGAAAGACAAGAATTGAGATCATGAAGGAAATCACAGGCACCACCCGCATCTTCCCCGTCATCGGCTGGCCGGTGGAACAGGTCAAGGCGCCGACCCTCTTCAATGCCTACTTCAAGCATCACGACCTGGATGCACGCGTCATCCCGTTCAAGATCGAGCCGCAGCGCTATTGCGAAGCGGTGCGCATGTTCATGAAGACGGAAAACGTGGGCGGCATCTTCGTTTCCATCCCGCACAAGCCCATGACGCTGGAGGCGGTCGAGCAAGCCACCCTGCGCGCCCGCGTGGCCGGCGCCTGCAATGCGGTGTATCGCGATGCCCAGGGGGTGATCTGGGGCGACCTGATTGATGGCGAGGGCTTCATCCGGGCGCTGGCCCGTACCGCCGGCGAGCAGCCGCTGGTGTGGAATCGCACGCGCGCCCTGGTGGTGGGCACCGGTGGCGTCGGTTGCGCCATCGTGGCGTCGCTGGCGGCACAGGGCGTGGCCGAGATCAGTGTCTTCGATACCAATCGCGCCGGCGCCGAAGCCTTGCTGGCACGGGTGGAAGCAGCCTTCCCGGCGACCCGGGTGCGCTTTGCCCAGCCCGACGCCAGCGGTTTCGATCTGTTGGTCAACTGCACTCCGCTGGGGATGCATGTGGGCGACCCCATGCCCTTCGCGCTGGAAGGCGTGAACCGCCAGGCCATCGTGGCCGATTGCGGTATGAAGATCGAGATGAGCCAGTTGCTGGTGCAGGCCCAGGCCCAGGGGTGCCGCATCCAGAAGGGCAAGGAAATGCTGATCGAACAGGCGCCACTGTATCTTGAGCTGTTCGGCTGGCCGGGCGTGTCGGCGGATGACTTCCGCGCATTGGAGGCATTGTGAACCTCGATCATTTCGGCATGGATACCATCACCCTGCCGGGTGGACTGGAGTCCAAGTTGCAGGCCTCCAAGGCGGCCGGCTTCTCGCAGATCATGCTGTGGTCCAAGGATCTGGTGGGCCATCCGGGCGGGCTGGACGCCGCCGTCAAGCTGGTGCGCGACAGTGGCCAGCGGGTGACCGGCATCCAGGTCATGCGCGACTACGAGGGCTTGCAAGGCACGCTGCACGACTACAAGGTGGACGTGGCCAAGAACCTGCTGCAAATCTGCAAGGCGGTCGGTTCGCCCTTGCTGCTGGTGTGTTCGTCCACTTCGCAACATGCCAGCGGCGATGCGCGCCACATCGCGCGCGACCTGGCCAAGCTGGCCAACCTGGCGGTGCCGCTGGGCATCCGCGTGGGTTTCGAGGCGCTGTCCTGGGGCCGCCACATCAACCAGTACATGCAGGCTTGGGAAGTGGTGGAGATGGCCGACCATGCCAATCTGGGCGTGGTGATCGATTCCTTTCATATTCTCGCCAACCGCGGCGCGCTGGAAGACCTGGACGCCATTCCTGGCAAGCGCATCGTGATGGTGCAGTTGTCGGACTTCATGTGGCGTGAAATCCGCACCCCCGAGGAGCGGCTGGAGACGGCGCGCCACCTGCGCGTCTTCCCCGGCGAGGGCGAGCATTCGCTGGAGCTCTCGGACATGGTGCGGCGCCTGCATCGCAGCGGTTATCGCGGCGACTACAGCTTCGAAGTGTTCAATGATGATTACCTGCAGATGTCGCCGGCCGTGGTCGCCGAGCGGGCAAGGCGCTCGGCCAAGTGGGTCACCGATCAGGTGCTGCGACGCGGATTGCGGGTGCGTGAACCGGTGGCAGCCTGACGCCGGTTTGCAGCAGTAGCGCCGGCTCGCCAAAACAATAACGATTGCGAGCGGGTTTGAGGATGTCGTCCCGGTGCCGGGCCGCATCAACACAACAGAGGAGACGACATGACAGCACAGCATCCCCCATCCTGATTTCGCTCCGGCATGATGGCCGGCGCAGTTCCCCGTTCTTGCCATTCCCGCATCGATGATGCACGCCTTGCCCTGCCTGGGCAGGGCGGGCTCTTGCCCGTGGGAAGGCTGATCCACTTCATCACAAGCATAACGACAACAGAGATCATCGAGACATGAAGCAACTATCCTTACGCACGCCGGTGGCCATGGGCCTGCTGCTGGCCGCTTCCGGCACGGCGTTGGCGCAGAGCGCCAGCAACGTCACCCTGTACGGCACCGTGGACCAATACCTGGGCTACATGCGCAGCAGCAGCGGCAAGAGCCTGTGGGCCCTCAACGATGGCGCCATCCTGCGCAGCCGTATCGGCTTGAAGGGGTACGAAGACCTGGGCGCTGGCTATGCGGCCACCTTCACGCTGGAAAACGGTTTTTCGGGGGACACTGGTGGCCTGGCCGACAGCAGCCGCCTGTTCGACCGCCAGTCCTGGGTCGGCATCAAGACCCCGGCGGCCGGCGAGTTCCGTATCGGACGCCAGAACAGCGTGCCCTTCTTCATCGGCGGCGCCATCGACTATACCGAGCGCACCACCTACGGTTCCATCATCAATACCTTTGGCGTGCCTTCGCGCTTCGACAATGACCTGTCCTGGAAATCGCCGCGCTGGGCCGGTATCCAGTTCGATCTCCACTACGCCATGCCGGAGACCGCAGGCGAGGGATTGGGGCGGCGTGGTGTGTATCAGCTCGGGGTGGATTACACTAGCGGCCCGTATCGTGCCGGTTATGCCGGATTGATGGCAAAACCCAATGCCGGCGGCCGCTACGACAATACGGTGCAATACCATAACGTGTATGCCGACTACGACTATGGCCCGGGCAAGATCTACCTGGCCTACGTGCGCAGCAACAACACCACCGCCAACGCCAATGGCAACAATGCCGCGACCATCCTCAACAATGTCAGCAACCCCAATAATTTCTTTGCCGGTAACGATCCCAATATCCAGCGCTTCTACCATGTCTACCAGATCTCGGCGGACTATCGCGTGACGCCCCAATTGCGCATCGGCGCGCTCTACGGGGTCATGGTCGATACCTCCCACAAGGAGGGCGGCGCCCAGGGGGGCAACATCGGCGCCTACTACGACCTGTCCAAGCGCACCACGCTGTATGGCTTTGCCAACTACATGAAGAACCAGGCCAATGCCGGCTGGCGCTTCAGCGGTTCGGCCGGGCCGGGCAGCAACCTGGCCGGGGCCGACATCAATGGCAAGAGCCTGGTGGGCCTGCAGATGGGTATCCTGCATCGCTTCTGAATTTCTTCATTTTTCCGGCAAGCCGGCCCGCTCCACCAGGGCGGCTTGCCCAGCATCACCCGACGGAGACATCATGCAATCCTCACATACCAACGATCACACGCAGCAGAGCAAGAAGGCCGCCGCCAGCGGCTGGATTGGATCGGCGCTGGAATACTATGACTTTTTCATCTATGCCACGGCCGCCTCGCTGATCTTCCCGCAACTGTTCTTCCCCAAGGGCGATCCGACCACCGCCATCATCGCCTCGCTGGCCACCTATGGTGTGGGCTACGTGGCGCGTCCCATCGGCGCCTTCGTGCTGGGCCACCTGGGCGATACCCACGGGCGCAAGAAGGTGCTGCTGTGGTGCATGTTCCTGATGGGTTTTTCCACCATCGGGGTGGGCTTGCTGCCGACCTATGACCAGGTCGGCCTGTGGGCGCCGGCGCTGCTGGTGCTGTTGCGTCTGGCGCAGGGCTTTGCGGTGGCCGGTGAAATTTCCGGGGCCAGTTCCATGATCCTGGAGCACTCACCCTTCGGGCGGCGCGGTTACTACTCCAGCTTCGCCTTGCAGGGCGTGCAGGCCGGGCAGATCCTGGCCGCCGCCGTGTTCCTGCCACTGGCGCACTACATGCCCACCGAGCAGTTCAATCTGTGGGGCTGGCGCATTCCCTTCCTGTTGAGTTTCCTGGTCATCATCGTTTGCTGGATCATCCGCCGCAAGGTCGATGAAACCCCGGTCTTCAAGGCTGCCGACCAGCAGGAACTGAAGCGCCGCTCGCCGGTGGTGGACGCCTTCCGCGATTGCACGCCCAATATGCTGCGGGTGGTCTGCATGGCCTTGATGAACGTCATTCCGGTAGTGGCCACCATCTTCGGTGCTGCCTATGCAGTGCAGCCGGCCTATGGCGTGGGCTTTGCCAAGGATGTCTATCTGTGGATTCCGGTGGTGGGCAATATCGTGGCGGTGCTGGTGATTCCCTACGTGGGCAAGCTGTCGGACCGCATCGGTCGCCGCCTGCCCATCGTCGTCGGCTCGCTCCTGGCCGGGCTGTTTGCCTTCGCCTACCTGTATGCCATCAGCATCCGCAATGTCGAACTGGCCTTCGTCATGTCGATCCTGATGTGGGGTGTGGTGTACCAGGGATATAACGCCGTGTTCCCCAGCTTCTTCCCGGAACTGTTCCCGGCTCGTGCTCGCGTGTCGGCCATGGCCATCGGCCAGAACCTGGGTACGGCGATCACCGCCATGCTGCCGGCGCTCTTTACTGCGGTGGCGCCGCCGGGGGCCAGCCACATCTGGCTGACGGTGGGTAGCATCGCCTTTGGTATCACCATCGTGGCCGCACTGGCGGCCATGTCGGCCCGCGAGACCTATCGCATCCCGCTGGAAAAACTGGGTGAAGCCGATGCCCAGCCACTGCCGCGCAATGAGTACGATCGCTTGCGTGCCGAGGCCGAGCTGCAAGGGCGCTACGCCAAGTCCTAACATGGTCTGAAGCGGCGCTCGCAAAAACAAAAACGCTGTTCCCTGATGAGGGGAACAGCGTTTTTGTTTTATTTCATTTATTTAATTTATCTTATTTCCAGTCGTGCTCGGGATCGATGCGCGGACGGCGGGCCATCATCAGGCCCAGCAACAAGAGCAGCAAGATCAGCACCACGGCGGCTCCGATGCCGATACGCGCGAGCAGCAGGAGCGAAGAGCGCGGGCCGCCCTGGCGGATCATCTCCACGTCCTCGACCTTGACCTTCAGCTCGGGCTTGCCGTAGTACTTCAGCAGGTAATTGGACAGCGCCGCCACGTCTTCGTTGGAAAGCTTGTTGAGGGCATTGGGCTGGTCGCCGAAGGGCGGCATGAAGACATGCCCACCCTGGGCCGTCTTGCGGTCCACGCCGTAGAGGATGGTGGCGATCAGGTTGTTGGCATTGACGCCCGCCGTGGCCGAGTTGTGGAACAGGCTGGGGTAGTAGCCATCGCGGCTGCCCTGGCCGTTGTAGCCATGACAGGAAGCGCAACTGCCGGAGAAGATGCGCGCGCCGCGGATTTCCTCGGAGCTCTCGGCGTTGAGCGTGCGGCCCCGGAACTGCGCCAGCGCATTGCCGGCCTGGCCCTGGTCGAAGCGGTTGCCCAGCGTGGCTGGCGTGCTCTGGGTCGGGCCGATGGCCGGGGTCTCCTTGATGTAGACGGCGATGGCGCGCAGGTCGTCCGCGGTCAACTGGGAGAAGCTGTGGGTGATCGCCTCGGCCATGCTGCCGGCGGCCTGGGCGCGGCCTTCCAGGCGGCCGGTCTGGAGATAGGTGATCAGCTCATCCTCACTCCAGCTGCCGATGCCGGCGCCGGGATGCGAGGTGATGTTGGGCGCGTACCAAGGAACGACCTGGGCGCCGGACAGCGCCAGGTCGGCCTTTTCCTGCATCAGGAAGCCGCGTGGCGTATGGCAACTGCTGCAATGCGCCGGCCCTTCGGCCAGGTAGCGCCCACGCAGCCATTGTGCCGAATGCTGGGGCGCCGGCGGCAACGGCTGCTGTTTCAGGAAGAGCGCATTCCAGAGCTTGAGCGACCAGCGGAGATTCATCGGGAAGGGCAGCTCGGTCTGGCGCGGGGCCGCATCGACCGGCGCTACGCCCTTCATGAAGTAGGCATACAGCGCCTCGACATCGGCATCGGTCAGTGCCGCATAGGCGGTGTAGGGCATGGCCGGATACAGGTTGGTGCCATCGGCACGCACGCCGCGGCGCAGGGCGGCGGCGAACTGGGCCTGGCTGTAGTTGCCGATGCCGTGCGTCTTGGAGGGCGTGATGTTGGTGGCGATGATCTCGCCCACCGGCGAGGCAATAGCCAGGCCACCGGCCATGGGTTTGCCATGCGGTGCAGTGTGGCAGGCGATGCAATCGGAGGCGGTAGCCAGGTAGCGGCCACGCTCGATCAATGTTTCTTGTGCAGAGGGCGCGGCAGCTGGTGCCGGCGCGCTGGTAACCGGGGTGGCGGCGGGACTCGTGTTAGCGCTAACATCGAGGTTGGCCGACGCGGGTGTCTGGGCCAGGGCGGAGGTGGACAGCAAGGCGCTGGTCAGGCCGATGAGAATCAGTGTCTTCATGCTCGGCCTCAGGCTTTCTGCAATTGACGCAGGATGGCATCGGCCGCCTTCAGGCCCAGTGCCGCCATGCTCAGGGTGCTGTTACCGCAGGCGGTGCTGGGCATGGCGCCGCCACCGGGCAGGAACAGGTTGTCGTGGTCATGGGCGCGGCAGTCGGCATCGACCACCGAGTTGGCCGGGTCGCTGCCCATGATGGTGCCGCCCATGATGTGCTTGCTCTGGGCGAACTTGGGGCTGATCTTGATATCGGTGGCGCCCATGGCCGCGGCGATCTTGTGGCCGATGGCAGGGAATA
>NZ_BADI01000544.1:0-6469 GCF_000333555.1 Herbaspirillum sp. B65
CTGATGCCTTGGCTGCCGGTCTGGGACAACGTGGCCTTCTCGCTCAAGCTGCAGGGCAAGAGCGCGGCCCAGCGGCGCGCGGCAGCGCAACCCTTCATCGAAACGGTCAAGCTCAAGGGCTTCGAGAACCACTATCCCAGCGAACTCTCGGGTGGCATGGCACAGCGGGTCGGCATTGCCCGCGCGCTGTTGCAGAATCCCTCGGTGATCCTGATGGACGAGCCCTTTGCCGCGCTGGATGCGCAGACCAAGATGGAAATGCAGGAAGAACTGGTTGCACTGTGGCAGCGCTACGAGGGCACCATCGTCTTCGTCACCCACAGCGTCGATGAAGCGCTGATCCTGGCGACCAAGATGGCGGTGATGACGCATCGCCCGGGGCACATGCGCGAGCTGATCGACATCGACCTGCCACGTCCGCGCGATACCACCACACCCGAATTCAACCAGTACAAGCGCCACGTGCTGAGCCTGATCCGCGAGGAATCGGCGCTGGCCCATGCGGATGCCGCCCTGCTGGCGGCCTGAAAGGAAACACCATGATCCCACGCACCCTGCTCGGCATGCTCACGCCGTCCTCCAACACCACGCTGGAGCCGGTCACTACCGCCATGCTGGCCGATATCCCTGAAGCCAGCGCCCACTTCGGCCGTTTCCGCGTGACCGAGATTGCGCTGTCCAATCAGGCGCTGGCGCAATTCGACGACAGCGAGATCCTGCGCGCAGCCGAACTGCTCTCGCACGCCAAGGTCGGCAGCATCGCCTGGAATGGCACCTCCTCGGGCTGGCTGGGTTTCGATGCCGATGAACGCCTGTGCCGCCGCATCACCGAAGCCACCGGCATTGCGGCCTGCACCTCGGTGCTGGCCTTGAACGAGATCTTCGACATCACGGGTGTGAAGCGCTTCGGCCTGGTTACGCCTTATCTGGACGAGGTGCAGGCCGCCATCATCGCGAATTATGCGGCTTCGGGGCTGGAATGCGTGTCCGAACGCCACCTGCGCAAGCAGGACAATTTTTCCTTCTCGGAGGTCGGTGCGGAGGAATTGCGCGCCATGGTGCGCGAGGTGGCCAAGGACAAGCCGCAGGCCATCACCATCTTCTGCACCAACCTGCGGGGTGCGCCGCAGGTGGAAGAACTGGAGCGCGAGGTCGGCATCCCGATCTACGACACCATCTCCACCGTGGTCTGGAAGTCGCTGCAGCAGGCCGGTGCCGATCCATCGCGCATCCGCGGCTGGGGCAGTCTGTTCCGCGACGTGCGCTAGCACTGGCATTGGCACTGGCCGCGTCGGCGGCATCTTCCATTTTCATCTTCTGTCTCACGCCCCGGCCCGTGCCGGCGGCGCGGGGTGATACACGCTCGTTCGAAAGGAATACAGATGGACAGCTTTGACCTGGTGATCCGCAATGGCACCGTGGCGACGGCCGCCGACATCATGCAATGCGATGTCGGCATCAAGGACGGCAAGGTCGCCATGCTGGGACGGGGCCTGCCTCCGGGGCGCGAGGAGATCGATGCCAGTGGCAAGCTGGTGCTGCCCGGCGGCGTGGACGCGCATTGCCATCTGGACCAGCCGATGGAAGAGGGACTGCGCATGGCCGACGATTTTCGCAGCGGCACCATTTCCGCTGCCTGCGGCGGCACGACCACGGTGATTCCTTTCGCGGCCCAGGCCAAGGGCGGTTCCTTGCGCGCGGCGGTGGAGGATTACCATCGCCGGGCTGAAGGCAAGGCGGTGATCGACTATGCCTTCCACATGATCGTGAGCGACCCCAGCGAAGAGGTCTTGAAGCACGAGCTGCCGCAACTGGTGCGCGAGGGCTATACCTCCTTCAAGATCTACATGACCTATGACGATCTCAAGCTCAATGACCGCCAGATACTCGACCTGCTGGCGCTGGCGCGCAGGGAAGGGGCGCTGGTCATGGTGCACGCCGAGAATGCCGATTGCATCGGCTGGCTCACCGAGCAGTTGGAAGAAGCCGGCCTGACCGCCCCCAAATACCACGCCCACTCGCGTCCGATGATG
This sequence comes from Herbaspirillum sp. B65, assembly GCF_000333555.1. Lineage (NCBI taxonomy): Bacteria > Pseudomonadati > Pseudomonadota > Betaproteobacteria > Burkholderiales > Oxalobacteraceae > Herbaspirillum > Herbaspirillum sp. B65. The sequence continues at coordinate 2,034 of NZ_BADI01000544.1, forward strand.
GTGGAGCGGGAAGCCACTCATCGCGCCATCGCCCTGTCGGAGCTGGTGGACGTGCCCATCCTGATCGTGCATGTCTCCGGCCGCGAAGCCATCGAGCAGATCCGCTGGGCGCACGGCCATGGCCTGCGCATCCATGCCGAGACCTGTCCGCAATATCTGGTGCTGACGGCCGATCACCTCGATGATGGCTACCACGGCGCCAAGTGCGTCTGTAGCCCGCCACCGCGCGACAAGGCCAACCAGCAATATGTCTGGGATGGCCTGGCCAGCGGCTTGTTCACGGTGTTTTCGTCGGACCATGCGCCGTTTCGCTACGAGGATGCGCAGGGCAAGAAACCGGGCGGCCGGGAAGTGCCGTTCCGCTACATCCCCAATGGCACGCCGGGGCTGGAGACGCGCCTACCCATCCTGTTCTCCGAAGGCGTGGGCAAGGGCCGTATCGATCTCAACCGTTTCGTGGCACTGACCGCCACCGACCCGGCCAAGATGTATGGCCTCTATCCGCGCAAGGGCACCATCGCCATCGGCAGCGATGCCGACATCGCTATCTGGGACCCGCATCGCGCGGTCACCGTGCGTAACGAGATGCTGCATCACGACGTCGACTACACCCCGTATGAGGGCATGGAGCTGACGGGCTGGCCGGTGCTGACCCTGTCGCGCGGCGAAATCGTCTGGAACGATGGCCAAGTGAGTGCCACTCCCGGGCGCGGCCAGTTCCTGCCCTGCGGCCTGCCTGATCCGGCCAGACCGAAGCAGCGCGTGCCGGACTGAGGGCAAGGGGCTGAAAGGTCGTGGTTTGCGGGCGATATGAAGTGATCTGCAGGTGTGGTGCGGCAACACGCCCGAAGTGGTGCGTGCCGCACCAAATGGGTTTATGCAGGTGAATATTCTTTCCAACATGCAGTTGGCCGCAAGAAATGCTGCCAACAGGCTTTCTTGCCATCCAATACGGCAGCACTATTGGTGACCTCTTCTCTACCATGGGAGCCGTTTGGATGCGCTGCAGCATACGCCGGGTGGACCGTTTTGATGGACCTTGCCACGGCGTTGCGGCGCTCCGTTTTCATCCTGGAGCCCGAGATGTCCACCGTCATTGCCACCCCCGTTGCCAACCGCTCTGCGACCCGCACCGCGCCTGCCCGGCGCCAGCCGATGAGCCGGCTGTTCCTGCTGGCCGTGGTGCTGGCGATTTGCATCTGGGGCGGTAACTGGCCGGTGATGAAGTTCGGCAGCCAGTTCATCCCGCCGCTGTGGTTCGCGGCCAGCCGCTTTCTGTCGGCGGCCATTCTGAGTTTCGCTATCGCCGCCGTGCTCGGCAAGCTGCGCCTGCCGAGCCGCCAGGAGTGGCCGGTGGTGGCCGGGGTGGGGGTGTTGCAGATGGGCTTGTTTACGGCCCTGGTGACCGGTGCCTTGCACTTCGTCATGCCGGGCCGCGCTTCGCTGATCGCCTATGCCACGTCGATCTGGGTGGTGCCGGGCGCGGCGCTGGTGTTGAAGCACAAGTTGAGCACCCAGCAATCGCTGGCCACCGTCTGCAGCTATGCCGGCATGGCCGTCATCGTGTTGCCGGCGCTGCTGCACGCGGACATGCATAGCATGATCGGTTACCTGATGCTGGGCGCGGCCTCGCTGTCGTGGGCCATGAACATCTTGCAGATCAAGCTGACGCCGGGCGTGAAGCTGGACTTCGATCTGTTGCCCTGGCAGACCCTGGTGGCGGCCGTGCCGCTGTCCTTGCTGGCCCTGGTGGTCGATGGCGCGCCGACCTTCCTGGCCAATCCGCATTCCTGGGGCGTGATCGCCTATACCGGTCCGCTGGCCACCGCCCTGACTTTCCTGATCGTCTTGCAGATGACCCAGCGACTCTCGCCGGTGACGGTGTCGGTGTGCATGTTGGGCGTGCCGGTGGTGGGCTTGACGCTGTCGTCGCTGATCTTCGGCGAGCAGCTCTCAGGCGACCTGTTGCTGGGCATGGGCTTGCTGTGCCTGGGGCTGGTGTTGCCGGCTTTGCCTGCGCTGGCCACGCGCCGGGTGGCTGGCGAGGCCTGATGGCTTCAGGGGCGCTTCAGCGGTCGGTGAGATAACGCCCGATGCGTTCGCCTAATAGTTCGCGCAAGGCGCGCACCGTGGGCGAGAGACTCATGCGGTGGGTGCAGACCAGGTTCAGCGGCGAGGCCTCGCCCACATAGTCCGGCAGCAGCGCTTCCAGCCTGCCGTTGCGCAGGTCGGCCAGCACGTCCAGGCGCGACTTGTAGGCAATGCCGCGGCCATCGACGGCCCAGCGGTGTACCAGTTCGCCATCGTCACAGACGCGGTCGCCGCTGACTTGCATCTGGATCGGCCTACCCTCTTTGAAGAAGGTCCATTGCGAATGCAGCGTGTCCGAGAGCAGGTAGCGCAGGCAATTGTGCTGGCGCAGGTCGGCCGGACTGCGCGGGCGGCCATGGCGCGCCAGGTAGTCGGGCGAAGCGCACAGCACGCGCCGGTTGTCCGGGGCCAGCGCTAGCGCCACCAGGCTGGAATCCTCGGGCGGGCTGTAGCGGATGGCCACCTCCACCGGCTGGCGGAACATGTCGGTCACGCGGTCGCTGATGCGCACATGCAGGCTCACCGCCGGATGCTGGGCCTGGAATTCATCGAGCCATCGGCTCATCAGGTTGCGCCCGAGATCCGAGGGTGCCGATAGCGACAGGGTGCCGCCCACCACGCGTCGGCCATGGGCCACCGCATCGCGTCCGGCATTGACTTCGGCCAGGACATTGCGAGCGTATTGCAGGTAGCGTTCGCCATCGGGCGTGAGGCGCAGGCTGCGGGTGGAGCGCGCCAGCAGGCGCGCCCCCAGCTCGCCCTCCAGGCGCTTCATGGCGGCGCTGGCCACCGCCGGGGTGACGTCGTGTTGGCGGGCAGCGGCGGAGAGGCTGCCGTTGTCGGCGGCACAGACGAAGATGGCAAGGTCTTCCAGGCGGATCATGAGCAGAGACAATGAAGAAGTGGGATCGAAGCCCTCATTCTACTTTCAATTATTTTTTGAAAATGTTTCTGCCCCGCTGCACTTTTTTGAAGCCGCATCCTGGCCGATGATGTCACGCAAGCCGCACTCTCAGATTCATGAGCATTAAGCGCGCTTTAATACTCAACATCAGACCCATTCAACGGAAGGAAATACCATGAGCCTGCTCTCCGCCGCCCGCAAGCGTCACTCCACCAAGGCCTTCGACCCCAGCCGCAAGATCCCCGCATCCATCATCGCCGAGCTGCGCGAACTGCTGCGCCTGGCGCCATCCTCGGTGAACTCGCAGCCCTGGCACTTCGTCATCGCCGCCAGCGAGGCTGCCAAGGCGCGCATCGGCAAGGCGGCCGAGGCTGGTCATCCCTACAACCTGTCCAAGATCACCAATGCTTCGCACGTGATCGTGCTGTGCGCCCGCACCGCCATCAGCGAGCCGCACCTGGAGGCCGTGCTGGCCAAGGAAGAAGCCGATGGCCGCTTCGGCGATGCCCAAGCCAAGGCCGGTCAGCATGGTTCGCGCCTGCTCTTCAGCAACCTGCATCGCTATGAATTGAAGGATGCCCAGCACTGGATGGAAAAGCAGGTCTATCTGGCCCTGGGCACACTGCTGCTGGGCGCGGCCGAACTGGAAGTGGATGCGGTGCCGATGGAAGGCTTCAATGCCAAGGTGCTGGATGAGGAGCTGGGGCTGCGCGAGCAGGGCTTCACCAGCGTGGTGCTGGTGGGCCTGGGTTACAGCGGCGCCGACGACTTCAATGCCAAGCTGCCCAAGTCGCGCCTGGCGGCCGAGACCATCTTCACCGACCTCTGAGGTGCAACCGCTGGTCCGTCACACCTGATGGATCAGCGCATTGGCGGCCTGCTGCAAGGCCGGCAGGACGCGGACCAGCGTCTGTTCCTGCGATTCGACCGCCATCGGAAAGCTGAGACTGAGCGCGCCGATCACCTTGGCATGACGGTTCTTGAGCGGCACCGCGATGCCGCGCACGCCGGTCTGCAATTGTTGCTCCACCAGCGCATACCCCTGCTGGCGCGCCTGCGCGATCAGCTCGTAGAGACGATTCGGATCGGTGATGGTATGCGGGGTGAAGGGCGTCATGGCGCAGGTGGCCAGCCAGGCCCGTACCTGTTGCTCGGGTAGTGCGCCCAGCATGACGATGCCCGGTGAGGCCAGTTGCGCCGGCACTCTCGCGCCCAGCACGAAGCCGGTGGTCATGACGCGGGTGGCGCCGTTGCGAGCGATGAAGACCAACTCCCAGCCATCGAGCACGCTGGCATACACGGCTTCACCGGTCTGGCCGGTGATCTGTTGCAGGTGCGGCTGCAGGATGCGCGGCAGTGGCGCCGAATCGAAATAGGACCAGCCGACTTTCAGCACCCGCGGCGTGAGGGCGAAGGTCTGCCTTCGCTGTGCAATAGCCCA
>NZ_BADI01000543.1:0-122 GCF_000333555.1 Herbaspirillum sp. B65
CACTCGGTGCAGACGGTCTACAACCAGACCTTCGAAGTGATTCCCTTGCTCATCGTGGCGGTGTGCTGGTACCTGACGCTGACTTCCCTGTTGAACTGGGTGCAGTCCGCCATCGAGCGTCA
>NZ_BADI01000542.1:0-2547 GCF_000333555.1 Herbaspirillum sp. B65
CAGCGGCAGCCGGGCATCGTGGCCCGAGACCGGGATGCCACCGCTGNCCAAGAGGGTGTCGCCGCTCTGGGTGATGGTGGTCAGGTTGACCAGCTTGATGGTCATGGCCCGCTGCGAAGGATCGGGCAATACCGGTGGCGTGGGGATGGAGCCCGGGCGCTCCGGTGGCAGTTGTGGCTCGACCTGTTNGATCGGCACATCGTTGGCGTTGGGATTGGCGCTCTGCGCAAAGACCGATTGCGAAGACGGCTGGCTTTGCGAGGCCGCGGCGGCGGCGGCCGTGGTGGTGGCAGTGGGATGACTGGTGTCTCCAGCGGTGAGCGGGCCGGTGGAATTGGCGGTCTTGCCGGTACCGCTGGTACTGGTCAGCGAGGCCGAATTGTCACTGATGATCTGGGCGAACTGGGTACTGCCGTCACTGCCCACACTGGCCGAGTTACGGTCTATCGTCACCTGCTGGGCCGGCGCCACATTGGTGGCCGAGGCCACCGGGTCGGAATTGAGCACACGCGACTGGTCATTGGGCTTGAGCGCGATCTTGCCCACGGTGTCGAGCAGCTTGCCGGTGGCGGCACTGGTGTCGGCAAACTTGACCTTGGACTTGTCATCCATGGCTTCCATGGCGCCACCGGCCAGCACCACCTTGGTGCCATCGGCCATGTGCAGCACCAGGTCCACATCGACCACCTGCACGTGCTGTACCGCCGCTCGGTTGGCGTTGATCTGGAAGCTGCCGGCCTGGTCCGGCATGATCACCCGTACCGGGCCAGTTACCTTGTCCGCGGAGTTCGCTTGTGATGGGCTTGCGGTTGCCATGTTCCCTCGCTATCGAAGATCGTTCGAAACTGTATCGGTACACCCTGGCCGACTGTCAGGCCGGGCTTACTGCAAAATCTGCTCGCGCGGCCCATCGGCCACGATGCGTCCGCCATCGATGACGATGATGCGCTCTACGTGGCGCAACAGTGCCGGGCTGTGCGTGGCCACCACCAGCGTGCGGTTGCCGGCATAGGCCGCCAGCCGCTCGATGATGCGGGCCTCGCTTTGCTGGTCCACGCCGGTGGTGGGCTCATCCAGCAGCAACACGCGCGGGGTGGCGGCGATCACGCGCGCCAATGCCACCATCTGGCGCTGGCCGCCGGAGAGGTTGCCAGGCGCCTTGATGGCCTGGTCCAGGCGCAGCTCGCCGCGCGCAATCAGGTCGTCCAGCGAAGACACCGCCAGCGCAGCCTCGTACACCTGGCCCGGCACGCGGTCGCCGATGAAGATGTTGGCCGCCACCGTGCCATCGAAGAGGAAGGGTTCCTGGGGCTTGAAGCCGATGCAGCGCATCCGCACCTCGGGCGCATAAGCAGTCACGGCCACGCCATCGATGAGGACATGGCCTTCATCGGGATGGTGCAGCCCGGCCAGCGCGCGCAGCAATGTGGACTTGCCGGAACCGGAACGACCGACGATGCCGACCTTCTCGCCCGGCTGGATGGTCAGCGAGACGTTCTTGAGGGTTGGGTTTTCTTTCTTGTCCAGGTGCAGCAAGAGGTTACCGACCTGGATCAGGCCGCGCATTTCCTGGCGCAGCACATCGGCAGTGGCTTGCTGCGGCTGGGCTTCGAACAACTGGTCGAACTCGGCGCGGGCGCGGCGGAACATCTCGATACGGCCCAACAGCGCGGCCAGTGAAGAGAGCACTGTGGTGGCGCGACTGATCAGCAGCGAACAGGCAATGAGCGCCCCCACCGTCAGCAGGTTTTCTTCCACCAGGTAGACCCCCACCACCAGCGTGGCCACCGAGACCAGGGTGTAGCCCACCGAGGAAACGGCATAGCTGGTATTGACCCAGAAGCGGCTCTTGGCCTGGGCCACGGCATTGGTCGCGGCATCGACCAGGAAGGCGCGCATGAGGCGATCCTGCAGCGGCGTGGTCTTCAAGGTTTCCATGCCATAGACGATGCTGGCCAGCTTGTCGATCTTGCCGGTGCCGGCCTTCATGGCGGCATGGGCGTAATCATTGGCGGGCACTTTCAACAACAGTTGCAGCCCCACCAGCAAGCCACCGCCCACCAGCAGCACCCACACCATGTGGCCACCGATCAAGCCCAGCACCACCAGGTAGAGCACCAGGAAAGGCAGGTCCACCAGCAGCAGCATGTAGTTGGACGAGAGCAGATCGCGTGCAGCCGAAAGATCGCGATAGCGCGCCAGCACCACGCCCACCGGCGCCTGCACCTTGGCGGTGAGCAGGCGGCGCGCCGAGACTTCGTCGAATTCGCCATCCAGGCGTCCGGCCAGTTGCTCGGTGTAGTACACGCGGATGATACGCAACATCAGTTCCAGCGCGATGAAGAGCAACATGCCCAGGGTCAGCGCCCAGAGCGTTTCGGGGATGTGGTTGCCCAGTACCTTGTCGTAGATCAGCCGCGAATACAGCGGCAGCAGCAAGCCCAGCAGGTTCACCAACACCCCGGCCACGATGATTTCCACGAAGCGGCTGCCATAGGCGCGCAGCAGCGTCAGGTAAGACGGGTCCGAGCGCAAGTCCGGTAGGGC
>NZ_BADI01000541.1:0-1710 GCF_000333555.1 Herbaspirillum sp. B65
CGATGAAGGTGTCGTCGTAGGCGCTGCCGGTGACCTTCTGGATGTTGACGTAGGTATCGTTGTCGGCATAGCCGCCGCTGCCGCTGCCCAGCACCAGATCCACCGTCACTGCGGCATTGGAGGCGGCATAGCTGACCCGGTTGGAGCCGGCGCCACCATCGAAGTTGTTGGCCACGGCACTGGCCACGAAGGTGTCGTTGCCGCTGCCGCCGGTGAGGTCCTGGATGTTGGAGAGCTTGTCGCCCTGGGCGTAGCCGCCCGAGGTGCCGGTGCCGTCGGTGTAGTTCAGGTCCACCGTCACCGCCGTGGTGGAGGCAGCATAGCTGACCCGGTTGTGATTGGAACCGGCGCCATCGAAGGTATTGGCGTCGGCGCTGGCGACGAAGGTGTCGTCGTAGGCGCTGCCGATCAGGTTCTGGATGTTGCTGAAGGAGTCGCCCGCGGCATAGTAGCCGCCGGTACCGGTGCCGATGGCATTGGTGAGATCGACCGTCACGCCACCGGTCGAGAAAATGTAGCTGACCGTATTGGAGCCACCGCCGCCGTTGAAGTTGTTGACGTCGGCGCTGGCAATGAAGGTGTCGTTGAAGGCACTGCCGATCAGGTTCTGGATATGCGCCAGCACGTCGCCCTGGGCATAACCGCCGGAGGTGCCGGTGCCATCCGTGTGGGTCAGGTCGACCGTGACGGCGGCATTGGAATTGGCATAGCTGACCGTATCCGAACCGCCCAGGCCGCCGTTGAAATTGTTGGCGGCGGCACTGGCGATGAAGGTGTCGGAATAGGAACTGCCGACGATGTTCTGGATGTTGGTATAGGTATTGTTCTGGGCATAGCCACCGCTGCCGCTCATGGTGATCATGTTCACCGTGACCGCGCCCGTGGAGGCCCCGTAGTTTACCGTGTCGGAACCGCCGCTGCCGCCATCGAAATGCACGCTGTCCACACCGGCGATGAAGACGTCATCGAAGGCCGAGCCGATGGCATTCTGGATGTGGTTGTAGCTGTCGCCCTCGGCATAGCCGCCGGTGCCGCGTCCGGAGACGAAGTTGATCGACACGCCCGCCGTCGAACCCGCATAGCTCACCGTATCGCTGCCACCGCTGCCGCCATCGAAACTGTTGGCATCGGCGCTACCCACGAAGGTATCGTTGTAGGCGGTACCGATGACGTTCTGGATGCGCACATAGGTATCCCCCGCTGCCGCGCCGCCACTACCCACCCCGCTTTGCAGGTTGACGTTGACGCCGGCGTTGGAGTTGACATAGGACACCGTATTGACCCCCAATCCACCATCGAAGTGGTTGGCGTCGCCACTGGCGACGAAGATATCGTTGAAGTCACTGCCGATGACGTTCTGGATATGAGTATAGGTATCGCCCTGGGCGTAACCGCCCGTGCCGGTGCCGGTCACCAGATTGACGGTCACGGCCGCCGTCGAGCCCGCATAGGAAACCGTATCGGAACCACCGCTGCCGCCATCGAGGCGATTGACCACCGCATTGGCCACGAAGGTATCGTCAAAGGCGCTACCGCGCAGGTTCTGGATGTTGGAGAGCTGGTCGCCCTGGGCGTCGCCACCACTGCCCAGCCCGGTCACCAGGTTCACCGTCACGCCCGCCGAAGAGCCGGCGTAGCTGGCGGTGTTGACGTTGGTGCCGGTACTGTTGACGCCGCCCAGCAACTGGTCGGCGCCGGCCCCGCCCTGGA
>NZ_BADI01000540.1:0-1901 GCF_000333555.1 Herbaspirillum sp. B65
CCGCCACCATCGAAATTGTTGGCCGCAGCACTGGCCACGAAGGTATCGTCGTAGTTGCTACCGGTCAGGTCCTGGATGTTGACCAGGGTGTCGCCGGCCGCATAGCCACCGGACGTACCGGTGCCATCGGTCGAATTCAGGTCCACCACCACGCCGGCCGTCGAGCTGGCGTAGCTGACGCGGTTGTGCGAACCGGACGTGCTGGTGCCACCATCGAAGTTGTTGGCCGCAGCGCTGGCCACGAAGGTATCGTCGAAGCTGCTGCCGGTCAGATCCTGGATGTTGGTCAGCGTGTCGCCCGCGGCATAGCCGCCCGAGGTGCCGGTGCCGTTGGTGTAGTTCAGGTCGACCGTGACGGCGGCATTGGAACTGGCATAGCTGACCCGGTTGTGCGAACTGGCGGTGCTGCTGCCACCGTCGAAGTTGTTGGCCGCGGCACTGGCCACGAAGGTATCGTCAAAGCTGCTGCCGGTCAGGTCCTGGATGTTGGAGAGCTTGTCGCCAGCCGCATAGCCACCCGAGGTGCCGGTGCCATCGGTGTAGTTCAGGTCCACCGTGACGGCGGCGTTGGAGCTGGCATAGCTGACCCGGTTGTGCGAACTGGACGTGCTGGCACCACCATCGATGACGTTGGCGTCACTGCTGGCGATGATGGTGTCGTCAAAGGAAGAACCGATGACGTTCTGGATGCTGCTATAGCTATCGCCCTGGGCGAAACCGCCGCTACCCGAACCGCTGGCCAGGTTGACCGTCACCGCCGCTGTGGAATTGACGTAGCTCACCGTGTTGGAGCCCGCGCCCCCGGCAAAGCTGTTGGCGTTGTTGTCGGCGATGAAGAGATCGTCGTAGTTGCTGCCGATGACGTTCTGGATGTTGGTGTACTGATCGCCTGCGGCAAAGCCATTGCTGCCCACCCGCTGGAACAGGTCCACCGTGACGCCATTGCCATCATTGGCACGGGCATAGCTGACGGTGTTGTTGCCACCGCCACCATCGAAATGGTTGGCCACAGCACTGGCCACGAAGGTATCGTCGTAGTTGCTGCCGGTCAGGTCCTGGATGTTGGTCAGGGTATCGCCAGCGGCATAACCACCGGAGGTGCCGGTGCCGTCCGTGTAGTTCAGATCGACCGTGACGCCAGCGTTGGAGCTGGCATAGCTGACCCGGTTGTGCGAACTGGCGGTGCTGGCGCCGCCATCGAAATTGTTGGCCGCAGCGCTGGCCACGAACACATCGTCGAAGCTGCTGCCGGTCAGGTCCTGGATGTTGGTCAGCGTGTCCCCCGCTGCATAGCCGCCCGAGGTGCCGGTGCCGTTGGTGTAGTTCAGGTCCACCGTGACGGCGGCATTGGAACTGGCATAGCTGACCCGATTGTGCGAACTGGAGGTGCTGGTGCCACCGTCGAAGTTGTTGGCCGCGGCACTGGCCACGAAGGTATCGTCGTAGATGCTGCCGGTCAGATCCTGGATGTTGGCCAGCTTGTCGCCGGCCGCGTAACCACCCGAGGTACCGGTGCCATTGGTGTAGTTCAGGTCCACCGTGACGGCCGCATTGGAGCTGGCATAGCTGACCCGGTTGTGCGAACTGGCGGTGCTGCTGCCGCCATCGATGCTGTTGGCCTGGCTGTTGGCGATGACCAGGTCATCCAGGGCGGAGCCGACCACATTCTGGATGTTGAGGTAAGTGTCGCCATCGGCAAAGCCGCCCGTGCCGGTGCCGTTGACCAGGTTGACCGTCACGGCCGCCGTCGAGAAGGCATAGCTGACGGTATTGGAGCCCAGGCCGCCGTCGAGGACGTTGTGGTTGTTATCGGCGATGAAGGTGTCATCGTAGGCCGAACCGATCACGTTCTGGATGCCGCTGTAGGTATCCCCTCCAGCAAAGCCCGCACTGCCCGGCCA
>NZ_BADI01000539.1:0-7925 GCF_000333555.1 Herbaspirillum sp. B65
CTTTCGGGACTGACGCTGTCAGCCCCGGACTCGCTGCGGGGCGTCTTCATCAAGCTGTTCTGCCTGTTGCTGGTGGTGGTGGGCGTGGGCGCCTGGTGGTTGGTATTGACCAACGAAAGCCGCGCCGTAGCGCAGGAAGAATCGGAGCGCCAGACCAACCTGCTGCTGCAGGAAATCGAAGCCCACAAGCAGACCGACGCCGAACTGCAGCGCGCCAAGGAAGCCGCCGAATCGGCCAACCTGGCCAAGAGCCGCTTCGTGGCCGGTATGAGCCATGAACTGCGCACGCCCCTGAACAGCATCCTCGGCTATGCCCAGATCCTGCACGTGGATGCCACCATCCCGCCGGCCCGCAAGGAAGCCATCGCCATCATCCGCCGCAGTGGCGAACACCTGTTGAGCCTGATCGACGGCTTGCTCGACATCGCCAAGATCGAAGCTGGCAAGATGCGCCTGGCTTCCGACGAACTGGCGCTGGAAGCTTTCCTGGAGCAGATCGTGGGCATGTTCGCGCCGCAGGCCGAACAAAAGGGCTTGCAGTTCCGCTTCGAAAAAAGCGGGCGCCTGCCGCAGATCGTCCATGCCGACCAGAAGCGGCTGCGCCAGATCCTCATCAACCTGCTGGGCAATGCGGTCAAGTTCACCGACCGTGGCGGCGTCACGCTCAAGCTGCGCTATGCCCGCGAGATCGCCTACTTCGACGTCATCGACACCGGCATCGGCATTGCCGAGGACGACCTGGAACGCATCTTCCTGCCCTTCGAACGCAGCAGCGCCGCCAATCTGCGCGAAGACATCGGCACCGGCCTGGGCCTGGCCATCAGCCGTATGCTGGTGCACATCATGGGTGGCGAGCTGGGCGTGCAAAGCCAGGTCGGCCAGGGCAGCAGCTTCCACCTGAAGATCTACCTGCCCGAAGTCCACGTGCCGCGCCCACGCATCCCGCTCGAAGATCAGATGTCTGGCTACCTCGGCCGTTCGCGCCACATCCTGGTGGTGGACGACCAGGCCTCGCAGCGCCGCCTGCTGCAGGACATGCTGCTGCCGCTGGGCTTTACCGTCAGCCAGGCCGACAGCGGCCTGGCTTGCATGGAGCGGCTGGCGCATGAAGTGCCGGACCTGGTGCTGCTGGACATCGCCATGCCGCAGATGGATGGCTGGACGGTGGCGCGCGCCATCCGCGCCCGTGGCCTGACGCAATTGCCCATCCTGCTGGTCTCGGCCAATGCCTTCGAAAACCTGCACGAGCGCAATGAGCCACCGCTGGTCAATGACTTCGTGGTCAAGCCGGTGTCCTATAACGAACTGCTGGGCAAGATCCGGCAGCATCTGCAACTGGATTGGGTGGCCACACCGGCCGCGCCAGCGGTGGTGTCGCAGTCGCTGATGCTGGTGCCCACGCAAGACAAGCTCGCCGCGCTGCTGGAGCTGGGCCACATCGGCTACGCCAAGGAAATCCTGCGCCAGCTCGATGCCCTGGAGAGCGGCAATCCGGCCTACCTGCCCTTCACCACCGAACTGCGGCTACTGGTCAAGCAATTCCGATTGAATGAATACGTCACCCGTATCAAGGAGCTGATCCGACATGATCTCAACGACGTTCGATAGACACGTGGTCCTGATCGTCGATGACATGCCCGATAACCTGGCCATGTTGTCCGACGCACTGGATGAAAGCGGCCATATCGTCCTGGTCGCCACCGACGGCCAGGCGGCCCTGGAACGGCTGGACCACATCACGCCCGACCTGATCCTGCTGGACGCCATGATGCCCGGCATCGACGGCTTCGAGACCTGCCGCCGCATCAAGCAGGTCAAGCGCGTGGCGCATGTGCCGGTGGTGTTCATGACCGGCCTGTCGGAGACCGAGCATGTGGTGCGGGGCTTCGAGGTCGGCGGCATCGATTACGTGACCAAGCCGATCCGCCCCCAGGAAGTGGTGGCCCGCATCGGCGCCCACATCCGCACTGCGCGCCTGATGACGCAGACGCGCGGCGTGCTGGAACATGCGGCCCACGCGGTGATCGTGCTGGGTGGCAATGGCTTGCCGATGTGGCAGACCAGCAAGGCCTCGCAATGGCTGGAAAAATACTACGGCCCTACCGCCCCCAGCAGTCACAAGCTGCCCGCGCCGCTGCAGGTCTGGCTCAACGAACAACTGGTGCGCCAGCGCCAGGGCGAAAGCCTGGACCACGTCGCCCCGCTGATCGTGCGCCAGCCCCAGGGGGAATTGCACATCACCCTCTCCGGCCCCGGCCAGGGGCATGGAGTGAGCCTGGTGCTGGAAGAAAAACCGAGCGGTGTGGCTGCGCGCCTGGAGGATGGCTGCAGCTTGCCGGCCACGCTGGAAAGCTGCCGCCTGACCCCGCGCGAGAGTGACGTGCTGCTGTGGCTGGGCAAGGGCAAGACCAACCGCGACATTGCCGACATCCTCGGCATGAGCCCGCGCACGGTCAACAAGCACCTGGAACATATCTTCGTGAAGCTGGGGGTGGAGACGCGCTCGGCGGCGGCGGTACTGGCCAGCAGCCTGACGGCCAGCAGCGGTACGCACTTGTTGCAATGAAGCGCGCGCAATAAAAGCGGGCAGGCCGAGTCGGTTTGGCCTATCCTTGCACAGGGCACTCACGCCCATCATCACCGAAGCAAGGAGTCAACATGCCCAAGAAAGAAAAACTGGACCCGGAAACCGAAGCCCTGATCCAATGGTGTACCGAAGTCGAGCAATTCCTGGTCAAGGGCGGTGCCACGCTGGACCAGGCGCAGGAGCACATCGAAGAACAGGTCGAATGGTTCACCGACCTCTACTACGATGGCCTGACCCCGGAAGAAGCCGCCAAGGAAGCCCTGGCCTGAGCTGCCTTCCGCGTTCCCCCCAACCCGCATCCCGGCCCGCAAGGCCGGGATTTTCTTTGGTACGTCAGGGATGGGCAAAGCGCGTGGGCAGCTGCCGCAGCGCCTGGTACAGGGGCCGGCAGGATTCGGCCAGGCGTTCCAGGCTGGCCTCGCGCAGCGCATCCAGGTCCACCGCCGCCACGCCATCCAGTCCGGCCCAGGCCAGCAAGGCGGCCAAGGCCGCTGGCGTATCGAACATGCCGTGCAGGTAGCTGCCGAGGATCTGGCCATCGGCCGATTGCGCCCCCTCGCCGCGGCCTTGGATGATGAACGCCGGGCGCGCAAGGGCCGCACCGGAGGACTCGCCCATGTGAATCTCGTAGCCGCGCACGCTAGCGCTTTCGCCACCGAAAGCGCAGTGCCCGCTCACCTGTAGCAGACGCTTCTCACGCGTGAGTTCGGTGCGCATGGTCAGCAGTCCGAGGCCGGCACTGCTGCCCGGTGCGCCTTCCACGCCGTGCGGATCATCCACGCTCTCGCCCAGCATCTGGAAACCGCCGCAGATGCCGATCAGCTTGCCGCCATAGCGCAGATGGCGGCCGATGGCAGCGTCCCAACCGTGCTCCCCGCAACCAGCGCAGGTCACCACGCGTGTTCTTGCTGCCGGGCAGGATGATGAAGTCGGCCGGCGGCAGTGCTTGGCCCGGGCCGATGAAGCGCAGGTCCACGCCGGGATGGGCGCGCAGTGCGTCGAAGTCGGTATGGTTGCTGATGCGCGGAAAGACCGGCACGACGATGCGGAAATCGCCCTTGACCTCCTGCATGGCCGCCACCGCATCCTCGGCATCCAGATGCAGACCATGCAGGTAAGGCAGCACCGCCAGTACCGGCTTGCCGGTGCGTTGCTCCAGCCAGTCCAGCCCCGGTTGCAGCAGGCTGATGTCGCCGCGAAAGCGATTGATGACGAAGCCGATCACGCGTTCGCGCTCGCTCTCGGACAGACAGTCGAGGGTGCCAGTCAGGTGCGCGAAGACGCCCCCGCGGTCGATGTCGGCCACGATGATAACGGGACAATCGACCGCTTCGGCAAAGCCCATGTTGGCGATGTCGCGTGCACGCAGGTTGATCTCGGCCGGACTGCCCGCCCCTTCCACGATCACGCAGGCATATTGGGCGCGCAGCCGTGCATAGGATTGCAGCACGGCTTGCATGGCTTCGGTCTTGTAGCGATGGTAGTCGCGAGCGTTCATATCGGCGCGCACCTTGCCATGCACGATGACCTGGGCGCCGGTATCGCTGGAGGGTTTCAATAACACCGGGTTCATATCGGTGTGTGGCGGGATGCCAGCGGCCTGGGCCTGCAAGGCCTGGGCCCGGCCGATCTCGCCACCATCGCTGGTGACCGCACTGTTCAAGGCCATGTTCTGCGGCTTGAAGGGCGCCACGGCGATGCCATCGTTCTTCAACAGCCGGCACAGGGCCGCCGCCAGCGTGCTCTTGCCGGCGTCCGAGGTGGTGCCTTGGATCATCAGGGTAGGGAAAGGAAAATCAGCCATGCTGGTTCCACCCCCTCAATGCTTCCTGCAAGCGGCTCCAGCCGGCTTCATCCGGGGGCAGGCCGAGGCGGATGCCACCCGCCCCTTGGCGGAACAGGCGCACCCAGATACCGGCGCGCGCCATGGCGTCGTGCAAGGCCGCGGCACGTGGTTCCGGCCACCACTGGAACAGGGCGGTACCGCTGGCGGCGATACCCTGCTGCGCCAGCAGTTCATGCAGGCGTTGGCCCTCGCTCAACAAGCGTTGCAGGGTCTGTTGCTGCCAAGCGAAGTCGCGCAAGGCCGTGCTGCCGATCTGCTGGGCCGGGCCGGTGATGGTCCACGGTCCCAGCCAGTCAGCCAGCGCAGCCAGGAGCGCAGGCGCGGCGGCGACAAAACCCAGTCGCAAGCCGGCCAGGCCAAAGAACTTGCCGACCGAACGCAAGACGATCAGGCCCGGCTGTTCGCTGTAGGGGGCCACGCTGTAGCATTGCAGGATGTCGCCGAAGGCTTCATCGACCACCAGCCAGCCACCGCGCTCGGCCAGCAGCGCGGCCCAGCGCAACAGGTGCTCGGGGGCCACCAGCGCACCGGTGGGATTGTTGGGATTGCACAGCACCAGCACTTCGCAGCCGGGTGTGCTGACGGCGTCTTCCAGGTCGGCGTAGCTGACTTCGCGCACCTGGTGACCGGCACGCCGCCAGCAGTGTGCGTGCTCGGCATAGATGGGCGCGGCCACCACCACCTGGGCCGGGCGCCCATCCTGGCGCAGGCGCACTTGGGGTAACGCCTGGATGGCCGCCTGGGTACCGGCCACGGCCAGCATATGCGGCGCGAGGTAGTAGTCGCAGGCCGCCTGTTGCAGGACGTGCGAGGTTTCGGGCAGACGATGCCAGGCCTCGGCCGAAGGTGCTGGCGCCGGGTAAGGCCAGGGGTTGATGCCGGTCGACAGGTCCAGCCACTGGCTGCGCGCACGGCCATAATGACGGGCTGCGTCGTCGAGGTTGCCGCCGTGTTCAAGCATGGCTGCCTCCCAGGCACAGCACGGCCACGGCACCGACCACCGCCAGCCACAGGGCCGCGCTCATGGCCACCAGGCGCCAGGCGCGCACGATGTCCGGCCCTTGCGGTGGCTGGCCCAGGCCCAAGGGCGGACGCTGCTCCAGTTCGCCGTCATAGATGGCCGGGCCACCCAGGGCCAGGCCCAGGGCGCCGGCGCCAGCGGCCATCACCGGCCCGGCATTGGGGCTGCTCCAGGCCGGGGCCTGTTGCTGCCAGCAGCGCATGGCCAGTTGGCGCTGTCCCAGCCAGGCATAGGACAAGGCGGTCAAGCGCGCCGGTATCCAGTTCAGCACATCATCAATGCGCGCCGCTGCCCAGCCGAACTGCAAGAAACGCTCTGTGCGGTAACCCCACATCGCATCGAGCGTATTGGCCAGCCGGAACAGCAAGGCCCCCGGACCACCCGCCACCAAGAACCAGAACAGCGTGCCGAAGACCGCATCGTTACCGTTTTCCAGCAGCGATTCGACCCCGGCCTTGGCCAGCTCCTGTTCGTTGGATTGGCGCGTGTCACGGCTGACGATGTAAGAGGTCAGACGACGCGCCTGTTCCAGCTCGCCAGTAGCCAGAGCCTGGGCAATGGGCAAGGTATGTTCGCGCAGGCTGCGCAAGCCGATGCAGAAATACAGCAGCGTCGCATGGAGCAGCGCCGATAACCACCACGGCAGCCATGACAGCAGCCAGATCGTGAGCAGTACTGCGGGCAACACCGCCAGGCTCCAGGCCAGTACCCCACGCAGACGCAGGCCCGGTCGCGCATTGAGCAGCGCTTCGATGCGCTGGGCCAGGTGGCCGAACCCGACCAGCGGATGCCAGCGCCGCGCCTCGCCCAGCAGCAGGTCCAGCGCCATGCCCAGCGCCATCAGCACGGCCAGCCAGGGCCAGGAGAGGCCGCTCAACATGGGCTGCCCTTGAAGGTGAGCGGCAGGCCCGCCGCGACCCATTGCACCCGCTCGCAGAGGGCGGCCACGGCCTGGTTCAGGCGCCCTGCCTCATCGACGAACCAGCGCGAGATGGCGCCCTGCGGCACGATGCCCATGCCCACTTCGTTGGACACCAGGATCACCGCACCCGCAGCTTCCTGCAAGGCGCGCAGGAAGGACACGCGCTGCAGGGTGAAGGTGGGCGGTGCCTCGATAGGACCGACCTCGGGAAATTCGAGGCCATCGGCAAAAAGCAGATTGGCCAGCCACACGGTGAGGCAATCGACCAGCACGACATTATCGGGGCGGCTATGGGCGCGCAGCGCATCGCCCAGGGCCAGTGCTTCTTCGACGGTACGCCACTGACCACCGAGGGCGACGCGCCGTTGCCGGTGATGGACGATACGCGCCTGCATCTCGGTGTCGCTGCGGCTGACGTGGGCACTGGCGGTGGCGATATAGACGATCTCGCTGGCGCCGGCCTGCAAGGCGGCCAGCGCCAGTTGCTCGGCATGGGCGCTCTTGCCGCTGCGGGCGCCGCCGAAGATCAGGCTGCGGCATGGCGCAAGAGTGTGGGCAGTCATGCTGGCGTTTCTCCTTGCGCCGGCCAACGGTCCTGGAAGACCAGGTCTTGCAGGCGCTGGCGCTGCGCCCATTGCTGCTGCTCCAGCATGGGCTTGTCATAGAAGGCAGGGACGTGGCCCAGGCACAGCACCGCCACCGGTTCTGCCCCGCTTGGCAGATGCAGCAAGCGCGCCAGCGCCTGCGGCTCGAACAGCGACACCCAGCCCATGCCCAAGCCCTCCGCACGCGCCGCCAGCCACATGTTCTGCAAGGCGCAGGCCAGCGAGGCCAGGTCCATCTGGGGCAGCGTGCGACGACCGAAGACGTGCGCTTCACGGCGATCCATCAAGGCCGCCACCAGCAGCTCGCCACACTCCAGGATGCCCTCCACCTTCAGGCGCATGAATTCATCCTCGCGCTGGCCCAGGGCCTGGGCAGTGGCGATGCGCTCCTGTTCGACCAGGGCGTGGATCTGCTGGCGCAGGGCGCGGCTGGCGATGCGGATGAAGCGCCAGGGTTGCATGAAGCCCACGCTAGGGCCGTCATGCGCGGCCTGCAAGAGCCGCTCCAGCAGGGCCGGATCGACCGGATCGGGCAGGAAGTGACGCATGTCGCGGCGCTCGCGGATGACGCGATAGAGGGCCTCGATCTGTTCCTGCGGATAACGATGACAAGCCGGCTGGCTCATGCGCTGGCGCCTCCGAAGAGGGCCGCCACCGTGCGCGGAGCCGAGCGGAAATAGGCGTGCAGGTAGCTGGCCGTGACCTGGCCGCGGCGATACACCACCTCGCCTTCGGAAGAATCGAACAGGCGCTCGCCGCGCGCCATGAACTGTGCCCCCACCACCGCCCGCGAATAGTGGAAGGTGTGGCAGCGCAGGTGTTCGCCCACCGCGCCCGGCAGGTTCAATTGCAGGGTCTGGTAACCCAGCCCCTGCAGGCGCGGCTGCACCGTGGCCTGGCCGGGCAGCACGCCGCACATCTGACCGCTGGCACCGTCCATGCCG
>NZ_BADI01000538.1:0-3648 GCF_000333555.1 Herbaspirillum sp. B65
CCTGCAGAAACGCGCAGCGCGCTTCGTGGGTCGCTGAGCAGCGGCGACCGCCAATAGGCCATGCCGCGCGTCGATCACGAGGCTGTGCAGCGTGGCCATTCCCTCTGCACTTTTCGGCCATTGAATTAAATATTTAAACGTCGTTGCAAATGAGGAATTCACGCCCCCGGTCGCGCTATCGGGCGCCGGGTTTGAACCAACTATTCATGGAAGAACGAAATGACGCAACGTGAAGTCGTAGTAACCGCCCTGGCCAGGACCGCGATCGGCAGCTTCGGCGGCTCCCTCAAGGAGGTACCCCCGGCGCGCCTGGCGACCCTGGTGCTGCAGGCAACGCTGGAGCGCTCTGGCGTAGCGCCGGCCGAGGTCGGCCATGTGGTGATGGGCACGGTCATCCCGACCGAGCCGCGTGATGCTTACCTGAGCCGGATCGCGTCGATCGATGCCGGGATTCCCCAGGAAACGCCGGCCTATAACGTCAATCGACTGTGCGGCTCGGGCTTGCAGGCCATCGTCTCGGCAGCGCAGTCGGTGCTGCTAGGGGATGTGGACGTGGCAATCGGTGCCGGCGCCGAATCCATGAGCCGGGGCGCTTACCTGATGCCGGCTGCGCGCTGGGGTACACGGATGGGCGACAGCACGCTGCTCGACTTCGCGACAGGCGTGCTGCACGATCCATGGGCCGGCAACCACATGGGTGTCACTGCGGAAAACGTAGCCGCCCGCCACGGCATCACGCGCGAAATGCAGGATGCGCTTGCGCTCGAGAGCCAGCGCCGCGCTGCACAAGCCATCGCAGCCGGTCATTTCCGTTCACAGATCGTGCCGGTGGAGATCAGGAACGGCAAGACCAGCGTATTGTTCGATACCGACGAGCACCCGCGCGCGGTGACGGCCGAGGCGCTGGCCAAGATGAAAGCCGTGTTCCAGAAGGATGGCACGGTGACCGTCGGCAACGCATCGGGTATCAACGATGGCGCAGCTGCCGTCATGCTGGCCGAAGCCGGGCACGCGCGGGCGCTGGGCCTGACGCCGCTGGCCCGCCTGGTGTCCTATGCCCATGCCGGTGTAGAACCTCAGTACATGGGGATGGGACCGGTACCGGCGACCCGCCTGGCGCTCAAGAAAGCAGGCCTGCGCATCGCCGATATTGACGTGATCGAGTCCAACGAGGCGTTTGCCGCCCAGGCCTGCGCGGTCGCGCGCGAACTCGACTTCGATCCCGCCAGGGTCAACCCGAACGGCTCCGGTATTTCGCTCGGCCATCCGATCGGTGCCACCGGCGCCATTCTCGTCGTCAAGGCGATCAGCGAACTGCAGCGCACCGATGGGCGCTACGCACTGGTGACCATGTGCATCGGTGGCGGGCAGGGCATCGCCGCGATCTTCGAACGCACTTAGGCGGGAACAGCGGCCGGTGGACCCGGCCTGCGGCGCAGCACTGGCGGCCGACGTCGCCGAGTTGAATTGACGGGGCGTCAGTCGACGATCCCGGCCAGCCTTTGTACGACGATGGCGCGCGCCTGCGCGACGATGCGTTCGATCGCTTCCGCGCAACTCGGCACGTCGTGGATGAGTCCCACCGCCATACCGGCCGCGAAGGCGCCGCCGTCCGGGTCGGCAGCCTGCGCCGCCTCGACCCAGCGCCGGCTGCCCGCCAGGTCCAGCAAGGCGTCGTGCGAAATGTCGCCGCTGGCCTCGTGCGCCAGGATCCGGTCGGTCAGGGCGTTGCGCAGGACCCGAGTGCTGTCCCCGAGCGACTTGCAGACCAGGGCAGTGTCGCGCTCGCTGGCCTCCAGGTAACGCTGCTTGATGGTTTCGGGCATGGGCGACTCTCTGGTGAGCAGGAAGCGCGTGCCCAGGCTGACGCCTTCGGCGCCCAGCGCCAGCGCCGCCACGAAGCCGCGGCCGTCGGCGATGCCACCCGACGCTACCACGGGGATACGCAATTTATCGACGGCGGCGGGAATGAGCACCATGCTCGGCACGTATCCTCGCCGGGGTGCCCGGCCGCCTCCAAGCCGGTAATGCTGACCGCGTCGGCCCCGAGCTGCTCGGCTTTCTGCGCGAACTTTACCGCTGTACACTTGTGCAGCACCGTGATGCCGGCGTCCTTGAACGCCTTGATGAAACGCGCAGGGTTGCCGCCGGCGGTTTCGACGAAGCGCACGCCGGACGCGATGATCGCCGCGGCGTAGTCGTCGGGTCTGACGTCGAGGTTGGGCAGGATGGTGAGATTGACCCCGAACGGCTTGTCGGTCAGGCTGCGCGTACGCGCAATCTCCTCCTGAAGGGCCGCGGCTGACGGCATGCTGTGCGCGGACAGGAAGCCGATGCCTCCCGCATTGCCTACCGCCGCCACCAGCTCGGCACGCGCCAGATAGCGCATGCCCCCCTGGATCAGGGGATAGCGGATGCCGAACAGTTCAGCGATCCTGGTGTCGAACATGATGTTCCTTATTGGAAAATGGGTTGGTTCAGACGTCGATCATGCCGCGCACGTACGACTCGATGGTGCCGGCGCAGGACAGCTTGTCTTCGCCTTCCTCGAGATCGGCGTAGCGTGCCACGCTGCGAATGAGCGGACCCTGCAGGCCATCGCGCTGGCCCTCGGGCGAAAAGTCGATGCGGACCTTGTCGCCGGTGATGACGCCTCCCCAGTAGCCTTCGGCCAGCAGGTCGAAGAACGCGAAGCGACCCTCGACGCTGCCGCCGGCTGCGCCCGGGTTGAGCAGCACCTCGCCGCTCTTGTCGAGCAGGAGCGGCACGATCCAGGGACAGATCGCATAGGCCTGTGCCTTGTGCGACCAGGGACCGGCGCCGATCATTTCCGACATGCCGTAGCTGTTCTGCACGTTCTCGGCGGGGATGCCGTAGAAGCGCTGGACCTGCTCGCGGTAGTCGGCCGGGACACTCGTGCCCTTGAGCCCGCCGCCGCCGGTGATCACGGTGTCCGGATGGCAGATGCCGTCACTGATGCCACGCCGGCGCGCCTGCTCGAGCAGCATCCAGTGGGTTGGCCAGTTACCTTGGATGATCACCGGGCGCTCGCGTTCGGCCATCAATTTGTCGAGGAAGGCGTCGATCTCGCCGACCATGCGCCGTTGGCGTTCCCCGGCATCGGCCTGGAAGGCCGCGATTTCGCTGGGCTGGGCGCTGCCGTCGGCCATCGCACGGCGCATCTTTCCCATGCGGATGGCGTCGCCGGCGGTGGACGGCTGGGTGAACATGAAATGCGTTTGCGAGCCGAGCACCTTGGCTGCCCTGATCACCGCCTCGACGTGGCGGTGGGCGCCCTTGGGGGGCATCATCATGAACAGCGGACGCGGGGGCAGGCCCGGATGGATCGCGCGCGCCAGCTTCACGCACGAGGTAACGACGTGATCCAGGTCGGTCTCGGTCTGGCTGACGAAGCTGTTCTTGCCTGAGGTGCCGCTATCGATGGGCGCGGGGATGTCATCGGCATGAAAAGGGGTACCCGGCCCGGTCTGCTCGCCATTGACCTTGATTGAACTGATAAAGACGAAGCGTCGTACTCCCGCCTGTTGCGCCTGGCGCGCCAGCGCCAAGGTGCCTTCGACGTTGACGCGCCGGAATTCGGCCAAGGGATCGCTGGCCGTCTCGCTCATGACATGACCCGGCAGCGCA
>NZ_BADI01000537.1:0-2384 GCF_000333555.1 Herbaspirillum sp. B65
ACAGGTCGGCCAGGAAGGTGGCCACTTCTTCTTCGATCAGCGCATTGCTGCCCACTGCGTGACTGGCCGCCAGCATCAGGCCATCGCTGGGATGCTCGATCTTGGGCCACAACATACCGGGGGTATCGGTGAGCACCATGTTGTTGCCCAGGTAGAGACGCTGCTGGGTCTTGGTCACGGCCGGCTTACACGGTCAATGGCTCGTATGCGAACGCTGCGGCGGGTAGCCAGACGGTGAACGTGAACGTGGCGTTGGGCGATACGACGAACTACACGGTGAGTACGTCAAGTCAGAACAAGACGACAGCCAACATCGCGAAGGCGAATGTGACGGTGGCGAACGTGACGGCGTCGGATAAGGTGTACGACACGACGACCAATGCGGCACTGTCGAATGGGAACGTGACGGTGCAGTTGGGTAATGCGTCGGCCGCGAATGGAACGTTGGCGAGTGCGACGGCGTTCAGCAACTACACGGCCAATGGAACGTTTGCGAATGCATCGGCAGGTAATAACAAGCTTGTGAACCTGAATGTGGCGTTGTCGGATACGACAAACTACACGTTGTCTGGGACGACGCAACAGAACATGACGGCCAACATTGCGAAGGCCAATGTGACGGTGGCGAACGTGACGGCATCAGATAAGGTGTACGACACGACGACGAACGCAGCCATTAGCAATGTGGGTGCAGCCACGGTGTTGCTGGGTAACGCTTCTGCAGCCAATGGCACGTTGGCGTCGGCGACGGGCTACAGCAATTACACGGTCAATGGCTCGTATGCGAACGCAGCAGCAGGTAGCCAGACGGTGAACGTGAACGTAGCGTTGGCAGACACGACGAACTACACATTGAGCACGTCAAGTCAGAACCAGACGACAGCCACGATTGCGAAGGCCAATGTGACGGTGGCCAATGTGACTGCATCGGATAAGGTGTATGACACGACGACCAATGCGGCCATTAGTCATAGTGATTCGACAGTGCAGTTGGGTAATGCGACGGCTGCCAATGGCAGTCTGGCGAACGCAGTGGCCTATACAAGACCGGTGGGCGTTTTTCGATGAAGGCAGCTAGACCTTCCTTGTGATCGGCGCAGGCGAAGGTCGCGTAAGCCATGCGGCGTTCGAACTGCAGGCCTTCGGCCAGCGAGCCCTCGAAGGCACGGTTCACGCACTCCTTGGCCATCATCGTGGCCGGCAGCGACTGCGCCGCGATCTTCGCCGCCACGGCCAGTGCTTCCGTGCGCAGCTCAGCAAGGGGCAGGACGCGGCTGACGAGGCCGAAGCGATCGGCTTCATCGGCGTTGAGCTGGCGCCCGCTGAGCACCATTTCCATTGCCTTCGACTTGCCGATCGCGCGGGTCAGGCGCTGGGTGCCGCCGGCCCCTGGAATCGTTGCCAGGCTCAGTTCGGGCAGGGCGAAGCGCGCATTGTCGGCCGCGAGCACGAAGTCGCACATCATCGCGAGCTCACATCCGCCGCCCAGTGCAAGCCCGGCCACGGCCGCGATCACCGGCTTGCGGCAGCGGGTCACACGTTCCCAGTTCGAGGTGATGAACTGGTCGCGGTAGACATCGGTAAAACTCCAGGCATGCATCATCTTGATGTCGGCACCGGCCGCGAATGCCTTGTCGCTGCCGGTAAGGACGATGGCGCCGATGGCGGGATCGGATTCGAATATCTCCAGGGCGGCCGTCAGGTCGTCCATCAAAGCATCGTTCAGGGCGTTGTAGGCTTTCGGCCGGTTCAGCGCGATGAGGCCGACGCGCCCGTGGGTCTCGACCAGGATGTTTTCATATGTCATGTACTGCTCCTTGAAGTGGCGGCGGTATGCAATGCCGCGTCGGGCCGATGATGCACAATGAGGTCTTGCACATTATTTGAACGATGTTTAGAATTATGAACGAGCGGATCAGGTCTTGTCAAACGCCCGCGTAGGCAGGTCACATCAATGAGGAGAACCATGGACAACAGACATCCCGATGGGCAGGTGAAGGTCGAGCGACACGGCAGCTTGCTATTGATCGGTATCGACCGCCCGGAAAAGCGCAACGGTTTCACGCCCAAAATGTTCGAGGAACTGGCGCGCGCCTACACGCTCCTGGAAACGACGCCAGAACTGACGTGCGGCCTGCTGTATGCCGAGGGCGAGCATTTCACGGCCGGCCTCGACATGCCGAAGATCGCGCCACTGCGCCAGGCCGGCCTCCCGCTGTTCCCGGCGGCCGAGGTCGATCCGTTCGCCTTACGCGAGCCATTGCGCAAGAAGCCCGTCGTGATCGCGCTCAAGGGGATATGCTTCACCGTCGCGGTCGAACTGATGCTCGCCTCAGAGGTGGCGATTGCTGCCGACGACTGCCGTTTTGCCCAGCTTCGAATCA
>NZ_BADI01000536.1:0-3076 GCF_000333555.1 Herbaspirillum sp. B65
CGACAGCGCGTGGTCCTTCTCGAAGACGCCACGGAATTCGGTCTATGTGGTAGCGCCAATGCACTTCAACTGACCGCTGGAGAGCGCAGGCTTCAACAGGTTGGACGCATCCAGCGTGCCGCCCGAAGCCGAACCCGCACCGATGATGGTGTGGATTTCGTCGATGAAGAGGATGCCGTTGGGGCTGTCCTTCAATTGCTTCAACACGGCCTTCAAGTACTCGATATTGCTCATGCTTTCGACGCCACCCGCCATCACGACGTCGGCAGCGCCGGTCTGGACCATCATGGCCGCGCTCACGATGGCCTGCAGGCCGCCGCCGCAACGGCGGTCGAGCTGCATGCCGGGCACGTCGACCGGCAGTCCTGCCTGCAGCGCGATCCAGCGTCCGACGCAGGGTGTCTCGCTGCTGGCATACGACTGGGCGAACACAACGTCCTCGATGCGACCCGGATCGATGCCGCTGCGCTTTAAGACTTCGCGCGCGGCGATGGCGCCCAATTCTTCCACTGGCATGGGGCGCAGGCTGCCCCCGAAGGTGCCGACCGGGGTTCGGACGGGTGATACGATGGCGGCGCGACGCATGCGGGACTCCTTGTAGACGATTGAAAAGCAGATTGAAAAACGGGTCAGTACGCCGCGTCGGCGGCGGCCTCTTCGAGCGCGGGGCGATGGATTGGATGCGCCAGCGCCAACATGCGCTGGCGGCGCTGCGCCAGTGTCAGGCCGCGCAGGTCGGCTACGCCGTATTCGGTGACGATTACGCCGGCATCGCTGCGCGGGGTGCTGACCGGGCCGTTCAGCTTTGCGACGATACGGCTGTGCGTGCCGGCCGTCGAGGGCAAGGCGACGATCGGCAGACCGCCGCGCGACGCTTGCGCGCCGCGCAGGAAATCGAGTGCGCCGCCGACGGCCCCGACGTATGTGCCGTTGGCCTGTTCGGCATTGATCTGGCCGGTCAGGTCGACCTCGATCGCCGAGTTGATGGCGACCAGTCGGTCGATGCTCGCCAGGATCTGGTGGTCATGCGTATAGTCGGTCGACCGGAACTGCAGGGCGCTGTTACGGTGCGCATACTCGTGCAGGCGCCGGCTGCCGATCATCAGACCGGCCACGGTGACACCTCTGTCAATGGTCTTGCGGCTGTTGTTGATTACGCCTTCACGCATCAGCTGCGCCACCTGATCGCCGATGGCGCCGGAATGGACGCCGAGGTCGCGCCGGTTGCCCAGCCGGGCGAGGATCGCAGCCGGGATGGCACCGATGCCGAACTGCAGCGTGGCGCCATCCTCGATCAGGCCGGCCGCGTGCGTCGCGATCGCCACGTCCACCGAACCCGGTACGGCATCGGGACTCTCCGGCGGCAGCCGCGAGCTCGGGAGGATGAAGTCGATCTCGTCATGGCGCAGGGTGCGTTCGCCATGGGTCCAAGGCGCCTGCTGGTTGACTTCGGCCACCACCACGCGTGCGCTGTCGAGCGCGGGGAGCAGGTATTCGTGGGCGATGCCCAGGCTGTATCGATCATGCTCGTCGGAAGGTGCCACTTGCAGCAACAGGACGTCGATCTTCAGCCGGCCGCTCCGGATCAGCGCCGGAAACTGCGAATAATGGCAGGGCAGCACATCCAGCACGCCAGCCTTGGCCAGCGCACGGTTGTGGCCGCTGCCGCAGTACGACGTGAACTGCACGCAGTCGGCATGTTCGGGCCGGCAGGTCGGATTGTTAGAAATGCCCAGGAATACACCGAAACGGCCGATCGCATGACGCTGGCGCATCAGTGCCTCGGTAAGCGGCAGCGGTTCGGCATTCGCTTGGCCCCACAACACCGTGTCGCCCGGGCGCACGATAGTGCTCAGGTCGGGCGCTACGCTGTTCAGGACTTGCGGAGTGCGCGCGGGGCGGGCCGTGACGCGGCCGGGTTGGACAGTCTCAGGCATCGCCGCTCACCTGGCGCGGGTTGACGTACTTGAACGTGCCACTTGCGGTGGCCAGCAACGTGCCGTTTTGGTCGCGCAATTCGCCGTCGCAGAACGCAAGCGACCTGCCGCCCTGGCGCAGGCTGCCGCGCGCGAACAGTTGTTCACCGAGAACGCCAGCAGGGCGCAGGAAGCTGGTCTTCATTTCGACCGTCACGCAGAAGCGGTGGCGGTCGTCGCCGTGGCGGCCGGCGGTGGCCATCGCCATGTCGAGGAGGGTCATGACCACGCCGCCATGGGTCGTCATGCCGCCGTTCATGTGAATGCGGGCCAGGTCGACGACGATCTGCAGCGAGCCGTCTTCCATCGGCATGACATTCACGTCGAGGTGGTCGAGGAAGGGCACGTCGATCCCCAGGTCGGCGTAGGTCATGAGCTGGCCCGGAACGCGCGGCTTGGCCGGGCGTGTCTGCCAGTTCTGCCCGCGCGGAGGATGTGGTTTGTCGACGGTGTTCATTTGTGCTGGAAGACCGGTGGGCGTTTTTCGATGAAGGCAGCTAGACCTTCCTTGTGATCGGCGCAGGCGAAGGTCGCGTAAGCCATGCGGCGTTCGAACTGCAGGCCTTCGGCCAGCGAGCCCTCGAAGGCACGGTTCACGCACTCCTTGGCCATCATCGTGGCCGGCAGCGACTGCGCCGCGATCTTCGCCGCCACGGCCAGTGCTTCCGTGCGCAGCTCAGCAAGGGGCAGGACGCGGCTGACGAGGCCGAAGCGATCGGCTTCATCGGCGTTGAGCTGGCGCCCGCTGAGCACCATTTCCATTGCCTTCGACTTGCCGATCGCGCGGGTCAGGCGCTGGGTGCCGCCGGCCCCTGGAATCGTTGCCAGGCTCAGTTCGGGCAGGGCGAAGCGCGCATTGTCGGCCGCGAGCACGAAGTCGCACATCATCGCGAGCTCACATCCGCCGCCCAGTGCAAGCCCGGCCACGGCCGCGATCACCGGCTTGCGGCAGCGGGTCACACGTTCCCAGTTCGAGGTGATGAACTGGTCGCGGTAGACATCGGTAAAACTCCAGGCATGCATCATCTTGATGTCGGCACCGGCCGCGAATGCCTTGTCGCTGCCGGTAAGGACGATGGCGCCGATGGCGGGATCGGATT
>NZ_BADI01000535.1:0-741 GCF_000333555.1 Herbaspirillum sp. B65
GCTGACCGGTGCCGGGCGTGCGTTTTCGGCCGGCGGCGACATCGAGGACATGCAGCGTCTGATCGACAAGCCATCGCTCTTCGCGGCCGGTATGCAGCGTGCCAAGCAGATCGTGTTTTCGATGCTGGATTGTCCCAAACCGATCATCGCCAAGATCAACGGCCATGCCATCGGACTGGGGGCAACCCTGGCCCTGTTCAGTGACCTGACCTATGCCGCCGACCACGCCAAGATTGGCGACCCGCACGTCAAGGTCGGCTTTGTCGCCGGCGACGGCGGCGCCGTGATCTGGCCGCAGTTGATGGGTTATGCCAAGGCCAAGGAATATCTGCTTACGGGTGACCTGCTGACCGCGTCCGAGGCCGAACGATTCGGGCTGATCAATTACGCCGTGCCGGCCGAGCAGCTCGATGAACGGGTGGCGGCGATGGCGCAGCGCTTGGCCAAGGGCGCGTCCCAGGCGATCCAGTGGACTAAGGCCTCGATTAATATCGGCCTCAAGCAGGTAGCGCATTCGATCATGGACGCATCGATCGCCTACGAAGGCCTGTCGAACATCACGGCCGACCATCAGGAAGCCGTGAACGCCTTCCGCGAGAAGCGCGCACCGGTCTTCACGGCAAATTGAATGGGACGCTCGACGAAGAAAGTGGTCGCCATCACCAGCGGATTCGGGATCCTGGGCGACGCGCTCGGTCGCGCTTACGTCGCTGCCGGCTGGTCAGTTGCCCTGGTCGACCT
>NZ_BADI01000534.1:0-94 GCF_000333555.1 Herbaspirillum sp. B65
CGTTATACCGCGACGATCGGCCTGGCCGAAGCACTGCAACCGGACGTACTCAAGGTCTACGAGCGGAAGGCTACGGGCGAAAAGTATCTGATCG
>NZ_BADI01000533.1:0-6721 GCF_000333555.1 Herbaspirillum sp. B65
ACAGCGGCAAGGCGCCCTGCTCGCCCGCGCGCAGCATGGCGATCACCGGGGCGATGGTGAGGAAGATGGCGGCAAAGAGCAATCCCGGACACGCCAGTGAACAAGCTGGACAAGCTCGCGGCAGGTGCTCTGGCGTGCCTGCGCGAGGTGCTTGCATGAGGAAAGTCCCGGATGCGGCCAATGCCCGTGGGTGCATCAACACAGCAGCGGTCCCGGGCGACGAAGGCGTCAGTCTCCGATGCGCGGGGCGCTTGCTCAATGGAAGGATTTCTATTTTTCCTGCCAATCAGCGGGGATGTTTTGCTGAAAAATCAGTCTGTTGTGATCGGCCGATTTTTGAAGAGCCAGGGCACTCAGGCATCCAGGCCGAAGAGACGATCGAGCTCCTTGAAGGTGGCTTCCCTGGTCTTGAGGTCATCGCTGCGCAGGCCGCGGTAAAGGCGCAGGTATTGCGCCTCCGGGAGGGACTCTTCGGTGATGCCATAGCATTCCAGCAGCTTGTTGCAGGCGTTGACCAGCGGCAAGGCCTCGGTCTCGGTACGGATCATGTCGCGCAAGGCCTCCAGCAGCGCCGCATGGGAGGCGTCGGCCGGTACGTAGAACGCGGCGCGGGAACGCAGCGTGCGATCAGGGCTGGACATGAGTCGCAGGAATACGTCGATGAGAGCCGCATCGGGCTGGCGGCGATACAACTCCCAGGCCGCACCCAGCGCTGCGTCGTCGTTGAGCACGCCCTGTTCCAGCAGCGTGCGCACGACCGGCGCGGCACGCTCGGCATCGGCCAGGAACAGGCCGCTGATGGTCTCGGCGGAGCCGCCCGGCGTGGTCATTTCCAGCAGATGATCGAAGGCCTGGCACCGCTCCTGCGCGGTCATCGGCGCAAAGTAGCTTGGGTTCAGGCCATCCAGACGCTCGCGGTTGTGCATCGAGAAGAAGTCGAGGAAGTGTTGATATGCGCTCATGGTTATCGTTGCTCAACTTGAGTAGATCGTCATTGCCATTATCGAATCAGGGTCGAGAATGGCCGCTCAAGTCTACGATATGAATCTCGATGTCGGTGATGAGACCGGTCGTTTTCTTCAAGTCCTGCCGCAGGCGTTTTCACTGTTGTGCCAGACGGTGGGGGATTCCCATTTGGCGATATGGGAGTAGCTCAGGCTTTCCATGTGGAAGCGTGGCGACTCGACTATCCACGGGTGATATCGAGCGCCTTCTGCCTGCGGTAGCCGGTGAGGGTCTATTTGCACTTTCCGTTGGCGGCCTTATACAAAATAAGTGGTATGCCAAGTAATCCCCCGCCTTGGTTGTCATGCAAGCAGTCGGCAATCGCAGCACTTTTGATACCTTCTGCCAGTGCATCCTTTTGTTTGCCGAGGTGACGGTTTTCGTTCGCTAGTTCCGCCGCGTGACTTCCCGGATGCAGACCTCTGGATTTATTGACCTCGGCAGGCAAATCCAATACCAGATGGGAAGCATTGTTGAGCGGTGCGGGTGACGAGGAATCAGGGCTGCGGAGGGAATCACGTTGCAGCTTGTCCGCATCGGAACGCTCACTCAAATGCGGATTGCTTGTGCTTGTAAGAGATGAATCGGCTCGCCGAGGTGACGCAATTTGAGGAGGGGCTCGCTCAAGTTTTTTGAGCGATGCTGGCTTAGGGATGGCGGATTCGTTGCGTGGCGGAGGTGGCGAGGGCAATGCACCGGAGGGCTTTGCTTCCTGGAGATACAGAATAGCCGTAATACGGGCTGCATCTTTGCTCTCGTGGGGACGTGAAGGGGCGTTATTGGCGATTAATAAAATGCACGCTGCATGTACAAGAACAATTCCAATGATCCCCACCAGCCTCTGTAGAGGCAGCCTTTTCCACCCAGCCATTTTGTGGATCATCTTGTTTCAATGTCCTTGAGTTCCAACGAGAATGGGCTCCGCATTTGCCGTCATAGACCCTCATGCCCATGCAAGTCATGCCGGGGCTTGGCCCTTCTGGCGATATGTCCATCTGCATGGGACCTGCGACGAAGGCGTAAGTCTCCGACGCACCTACATTTTACTCAATGGAAGGATTTCTATTTTTTTGCTGAGTTTTCAGTCGACGATGTCCAGCCTCAAGCGGGCGGCAGCCGGCAAACCGCTTCTGGCAGCGGGCTTTTGTTTCCCGCAAGGCGCCAGTGCGATGGAGATCGAACAGGCCTGGCGCCCGTTCATAGATGGACATGGAAGTGTCACAGGTGTAGAAATGGTTTGCCGATTCGGCAATCGCTGCTTCGAAAACTTGTACTTGTGGCAAACCACATGCGGGCTTAGGATGCATTGACGATTCGGCGGCAGGGGCTCGCCGTCGCACCGCAAGGGGAGCTTGATGGATGCAGTAATCACGAAGTCCAAGGGAGAAGGCAAATATAAATACATGGTGCTGGTACTGCTCTACCTTGGGTGGTGCGTCTCCTACATCGACCGCGCGGCGATCACCTTTGCGGCGACCCAGATCGCCAGCGAATTCCATTTGAAGCCCTCCGACCTGGGCATCCTGCTCTCCAGTTTCTTCCTCGGTTATTCCTTGCTGCAACTGCCCGGCGGCTGGCTGGCCGACCGTTATGGTTCGCGTCCGGTGATCGTCCTTTCCATCCTGATGTGGTCCATCTTCACCGGCGTGACCGGCATGGCCTGGTCGGTCACCAGCCTGGTGGTGATCCGCTTTGTGTTCGGGGTGGGCGAGGGCGCGTTTCCGGCGGCCAGCGTCAAGGGCGTGGCTGAGAATTTCACGCGTGAGGAACGACCCAAGATGTCCTCGCTGCTGATGTCTTCCAACTACATCGGCAGCATGTTGGCACCCCTCTTGATCGCACCGCTGATCCTGCATTTCGGCTGGCGCAATGTGTTCCACACCATCGGCATTGCCGGGCTGGTGTTTGCGCTGGTGTACTGGTTCTGCGTACGCCCGGTCAAGCCCGGTCTGGATGGTCCCAAGGCCATCAACAAGGCGGCCTTCGCCGCGCTGCTCAAGACGCCGCTGATGTGGAAGATCGTGGCGGTGTGGTTCGGCCTGTCCATCATCAACAAGGGCCTCGACAGCTGGATGCCGACCTATCTGATGACCGTGCGCGGCCTGAACCTGAAAGCGGTGGGCCTGCTGCTGCCGCTGCCCTACATCATGGCCGGCCTGTCCACCGCCATCGGCGGCTGGGTCATGGTGCGTTTCTTCGATGGCCGCGAAAAGCTGCTGTTGATTGCCTCCTCGCTGCTCACGGCGGTCTTCGTCTATTGCATGTATACCGCCAGCAGCGTCGAAGGCGTGATCGCCTGGCAATGCCTGGCCTACTTCTTCAAGTCCTTCGTCCTGGCGACCTGCATCGCGTTGCCGACCAAGATGCTGCAGGCGCAACTGGTGGGCAGTGGCGTGGGCATGGTCAACCTGGGCGGACAACTGGCCGGCTTCATCTCGCCGCTGGTGATCGGCTTTTTGGTGAGCGCCTTTGCCAATTACGACTACGCGTTCGGCTTCCTGATCAGCGCCGCCCTGTTCTCGGTGGTGGTGAGCCTGTTCATCCGCACCAGCAAGACCGGCGCCCAGATGCAGCCCGCCTGAATCAACAAGATCAACAACAAGGAAACCCATGCAAGACTCCATCGTCGAAAAAAGCGCAGTCGAACTGCGGCAACTGATCGGCAGCAAGCAATTGTCCCCGGTCGAATTGCTGGACGCCTGCATCGCCCGTATCGAAGATATCAACCCGCACATCAATGCGGTGACCGCTACCTGCTTCGAGCGCGCCCGCCAGGAAGCGCGCGCCGCCGAGCAGGCCGTGCTCGCCGGTGGCCCGCTGGGCCTGCTGCATGGGCTGCCCATCGGCATCAAGGATCTGGAAGAAACCGAGGGCCTGCTCACCACCTATGGCTCACCGATCTATCGCGGCAACGTACCGACCCACGACAATGCGCTAGTAGCGCGCCTGCGCGCAGCCGGCGCCATCGTCGCTGGCAAGACCAACGTGCCCGAGATGGGGGCGGGCGCCAACAGCCGCAATACGGTCTGGGGCGCTACCGGCAATCCGTTCAATCCCTTGCTCAATGCCGGTGGTTCTTCGGGCGGCTCGGCGGCGGCCTTGGCGGTGGATTTGCTGCCGCTGTGTTCGGGCTCCGATACCGGCGGCTCCTTGCGCATCCCGGCGGCCAAGTGCGGCGTGGTGGGTTTCCGTCCTTCGCCGGGCCTGGTGCCCAGCCAACGCAAGCCGCTCGGTTGGACCCCCATTTCGGTGGTCGGCCCGATGGGGCGCGATGTGGCCGACACGGTGCTGCAGTTGCGCGCCACCATGGGTCTGCATGGCAGCGATCCCTTGAGCTACCCGGTCAGCGCGAGCGAGTTCGCTGCCTTGCCGCCGGTGGAGCTGTCGCAGTTGCGCATCGGCTATACCGAGGACTTCGGCGTGTGCGACGTGGATGAGGGCATCCGTCAGGTGTTCCGCAACAAGATTGCCGCCATCAGCCGCTTCGTGCAGGTGTGCGAGCCGGTCCAGGTGGACATGGGCGAGGCCCATCGCGCCTTCGACGTGATCCGTGCCGAAGCCTTCGTGGCCGGTTTCGAGGCCGCCTATCGGCGCGATCCGGCGTCACTGGGCCCCAATACCCGCGCCAACTACGAGATGGGCGCGGCCATGAGCCTGCAGGATTGCGCCTGGGCGCAGGGCGAGCAGACCCGCATCTTCCGGCGCTTCCAGCAACTCTATGACCGTTATGACCTGATCCTCTCGCCGACCACGCCGGTCTCGCCCTTCCCGTGGAGCGAGCTGTACTTGAAGGAGGTCAATGGCGTGGCGCTGGAAAATTATTATCGTTGGCTGGCGCTGACCTATGTGGTCACGCTGGCGACCAATCCCGCCATTTCGCTGCCCTGCGGTCGCGATCATCGCGGGATGCCCTTCGGCTTGCAGGTCACCGGTGCGTTCCGCAGTGACGCTCGCCTGCTGGCCTGGGCGGCGGCGCTGGAGCAAGCCTTTGCCGGCGACGACGCGCTGCGCCGGCCACGCCCGGACCTGGCGCAATTGAAGACGGTCCAGGCGCCGCTGACTTCCATCGTCACCCATCCGCCCATCCTGGATGGGCAGGCGGTTGGTGTGGCGGGTGGCCCTGCGGTATAAACCATATAAATTATTTAAAGTAATTTAAGTATTCAAGGTACTTAAAATATTTAAAGTATTTAAAGTATTTTTAATATTTAAATACCTTCACTTTTACAGACCATCACATACTCATAAGTTTGCACTGATATTTATAGATTTGTAAGCTGTCCACATGGACACGGTTGTTCCGATCACTATTTCTTCTTTCTTAACCAGTCGGAGCCAGAGCGCACATTTTTCCCTATCCGATGTTCTCCCCCATTTTCCCCCGCACTAATTTCCGGCGTTGTTTTGTGCCCTTGTGATCTTTTTTCCTCCGCATAGAACCGTCTCTTCTCTTAGATTGCTTGTCGCATTTCTTCTACGATTCACTCGTCCATCTAAGACTCGAAAAGAAAGACGCCGCCTTCTGGCCGAATCTATCCTTCAGTGAACAGAGCTGCAGCAACACATATTGAGGCAGCCATAGCAAAGACCGCAGCGAGATTATTTTGAATCAGGGCCAGATTGTTCAAGCCATTCATAATCTCCATCAACGCTATTGAGGACTGATGAATCAACTCCGGATATGCTGAAAGGCTCTGTCTTAGAGCATCCGGGTTAAGCGAAAGCCCGTGGCTTATCGCAGCAGCTTTAAGTTGATTGCTAGATGAATGATGCCAAAGCAGAGCCGAAGCAACTCCAGCGCCACCTGATAAAACCGACATTGCTTTCCGAAACGAGAACCGTACGCCCGGGAATGTGGCATTGTTCATTTTCTTTTCCTCTTTATTTGTTCTCGTTTTAGTTTTCTCAGACGCGCGTTCTCTTTCTCCACGCGCGTATTCCACTCTGGTGAAGATGCCACCAACTTCTCGTATATACCGGAAGATATTTTCACAGTTCTAATAGCTCCTAGCCAAATAGGTGATCCTTCGAGTCTTCCCTTTCTCAGATAAAAGAGAAGAAGCCTTGCCCCAATAAAGGTGGTGACCGAAGTAGTGAACATTGTTGTTTGCCACCACAAGGACTCGATCGCGGATATGTTTTCTGTCTGAATGCGGTAGAAGGCATAGAAAGCACTGAAGTAGACGACGCCGATACCTCCGATTAAAGTATTTACAAATGACTGCGAAAATCGATGTCCAGCGACTTTTGTTTTTCCACATCGATAGAGCGTCAAAAGAACGTACAAGAAATAAGGGGGCGCCAAGAGTCCCAGATCTAGGTTAGTCCAAGCGTATGGAGTTGGAAGGCGCCAGTAGAACACTAAGACGCTTAGAGAAAAGACCACAAGGACGTAAATGTCATCGGACATCTCTTCGTAAAATTCAGTCATAAAGGGGGAATTTTTCCCAGCCTTAGTAATAGCGAATTCGTAAAGATAGCCTGCAGCAATCGCCCACATGGGACTGGCATATGTGAAGATGATTTACCGCAGGTAAGACCGTCTGTGCTCAAAAAAAATGCCATCCAAGAGAGATAACGGTCACCGGGATCAGAACCGTTTTAAGTCCGTTGAACGGATAAATCAGTGAGACTAACTTTGCCGGGGTAGAGTCGCTATTTAGGAGGTAATCGGCAAGCGTTCTATTCGTGCGTAGGAATCTAATTAGGTTGAGGA
>NZ_BADI01000532.1:0-4236 GCF_000333555.1 Herbaspirillum sp. B65
GATTCTGGGCAGGTCCGTGCCGCCGGGCCAGAACGCCAATGCCTTGATATGCGCACGCAGGGCGTCAAAGTCGGCGCTGCTCAGGGGCGTGGCATTTTCGCGGGTGCAGCCCTTCAACCAGCTCCAGCGCGCATCGATGGTGCTGCTCTCCCATTCGGTGGGGAACCTGGCAACGACCTTGCGCAATCTGGCTGCGTTTTCCGTATTGGCCAGTCTGGCCATGGCTTCATCCGGTTGCACACGTCCATCCTGGTCGGTATCAAGCCAGCCTCGGATGATGCTGGAATCACAGCGGCTATCCTGATCGGTATCGTCATCGATGAGTCGCCACTGCTTCCAGTGCGGGAAGTCGGCGTCGCTGAACTTGCGGATGTTGGCCGCATTCAGATTGACCCAGCCCTGTCCACCGGGATAGGGCATCTTTCTCCAATGGGGCAGGGTGGGCGATGGCAGTGGGTCGGGACCGATCACGCGTCCAAAACGCAGCAGTTCGTAGACGGCGCTCGGGGCAGGGCGATTCTCTTCGGCACATGCCTTGGCGATCCGCACTGCGTTCTTGTAGAGATCGGCTTCGCCATCCTTTTCTTTCAACGCCGTCCCTATCTTGGTTCCATCCAGTCCGTAGAGGGTCACCACCGCTTCGCCGCAGCTGGCGACGTTGCCCTCTGCGCCGGGATAGCGCACCCCCAGAAGAGTGTCGCTGGTAGTGACGTGGACCGGGGCGAGTGCGACGGGCGGATCAGCTTCCTTGTCGGGCGAGGGCCGGCGTGGCAGGGGTGCTGGCGTCATCGCTTGCGCGAAGTTGGCCAACGGCTCTTCTCCGAAGACTGGTGTTCCGGCGGGAAGATAGAAATAGATTTCGCCGAAGATCGCGTCGACACGTCCATCCGAGGCGAGCGGCAAGGTGCCGGATGAGCGCCCGGCCAGCGCGGTGAGATTGGCGTCGTCACACACGATTTCAAAATGCATACGTCCCCGTTCGCCGTTGATATAACCGACGCCTCCTATCACCTCTTTTCGATGCACAAATTTGTTGAGCACGGTAGTTGGTGCGATCTCGTGCAAATGCATGTAGATGCTGAAAAAGACGGCAGTCGCCTGTTCGCCTTCCCCAATTTGCACCTCATGCCGCATGACGACGACCCCATCGCTGGTCGCCCCGTTGTACATCAGGGGATGTTCAGGCGGCAGATTGGGTAGCCCCTTGGTGGATGGGCGGACTAACACAACGGTGCCATCCGCGATCGCCCTCACGGGTTCATGCGCATTGCCAGATTTGGGACTGGTCAGGTGGATACCGCCGTGCCATCCGAGATTGAAACTGACGGGAAATGCTCCTTTGCCGGGAGCATCGCCGTTCATGGCGATATCCAGCCATTCGTCTTCGGTTTGATGTGCCGTGCGCATAGGCAGGAAGGGTGGACTGATCAGCATGATGTCTTGGTCGATGAAAAGGAGTTATTGCGAGAAGGGATAACGTCTGGGGATGTCCAAAACGGTCGAGGGCAGCAAGGGCATCGCATAGGAGATGCGCGCCGGCCCCGGCATCGAATGCAAGGAAGCCTTGGCTTCCCACTTGCCCGGCGTGCCTTGGGTGATCCCGGCACTGTTGATCTGAATGAAGGAGCCGCCAGCCGAGATCATCACTTCATCCTTGGCATGGATTTCCACCCGTCCACTGGTGGAGAGCAAGCGCGCCACCTTCTCGGCAATCAAGTCCAGGTCATCACTCTGGGCCTGCACTTCCACCTTGCCCTTGGCGGCAAAGAGCTTGATGCCGAGCTGGCAGGCGAACAGGCTGATCTTTTCGGCTACGCTGGCGAGCAGGCTTTTGCCCACGGCGAGATGGGTATCCTTCCCGGACGACAACGTCACTTCAGCGCCTGCGTGAACATGCGTACCCTTGGGCGTGGTCAATCCGATCCCGGCCGGGGATGCCGCCAGCAGCACGGCCTCCTTGAAGCGATTGGCGAGCGCCTGGGCCGGATCATCGTATGGCTCTTGCGTGGCACGGATGAAGTCGTTCAAGCCATCCTGCCGCGCCAGGGCTTGTGCACCGGCTTTCGCGGCGGTGTCCGACAAGGTCTTGCTCAACGCTGCACCGGCCTGCAGTTGCGCCGTGGCTTCGGTGGTGTCCAGTTGTGCCCCTTGTGGCCCGGGCCGTCCATAGGTGCTGATGTACAAGCCCTTGTGCGTGATGATGGCGCCGTAGGCATCGCTCTTGAGGGCGAACCCGGCACCGTAGAAGTCGCGCCGTTCGTTGCCGACCTGGTGGACCAGATGGCCCAGATCGAGCCGGGCATGGCTATGGCTGCTGTAGAGATGCAGGCGGTTCTGCTGGTGGCTGTCATCCATCACCAACTGGTTGAAGCCGTCTCCTCCAAACTCCTTGGACTTGAGGCCGGAGAGCCGACCATTGCTGTGCCATTGCGGCCGCTGCTCCTCATTGAAGAGACGACCGGTCACGACCGGGCGATCAGGATCACCGTTGAGGAAGGAGACGATGACTTCCTGTCCTATCCGCGGCACGTTGATGGCGCCCCAGTATTGGCCGGCATTGGGATAACTCACCCGCACCCAGCACGAGGCGGCTTCATTGCCGGGATTGATCCGGTCCCAGTGGAACTGGACCTTGATGCGATTGAGGTGATCGGTATAGACCTCTTCGCCGCCCGGCCCCACGACGATGGCCGTCTGTGGATGCAGGAGCGGCTTGGGATGCGTGCGATCACTGCGAAACGGCAGGCTGCGCCGCTGCACCTCAAAGCGATTGAAGCAGTGACCGGTGTGCTGGTTGTCCGCTGCTTCACTTTTTTGCGCGCGTCCTATCGATGCCTTGAACTGCGCCAGCACAGCGCTCAGGCTGCCCGGAAAATCCAGCGCCTGATGCGACAAGGGCAGGTTGTTCTCGATGAACCAGTCGATGGCGATGATCATGAACTGCCGCTCGCTCTCGGCTGCGGCTTTATGCTCAGGATGGCCGTCCAGCCTGAACCAGCGTCCGCAGGCGATCTCGCGCACGCCGGAGATGGCATGGTAGCGCTGCATGGCAGACTCCCACTGTTCCACCCGCAGGTCGGCTTGGCGGTTGCCTTGTTCCTGGTCGGCATGGCTGTAGGCACCGGTGTATTCGTAGATTTCCAATTGGCCCGGCAACTGGCCGTGTTCGGGCAGGACGTGTTCTTCTGCGCCTTTTTCTTGGCGGGGGGATTTGTAGTCGTCGGTGCGGCTGCGCCACCGGCTGGCGGTGAGATGGCGATGGGCGCGCCAGTGCAGGATCTTGTCGAGTTCGTCTTGTGGACCGGCGCCGTGGAAGGCGATGGCGTGGCGGGCGAGCGGGCGCAGGCTATAGCTGTTGTCGGTGATGACCAGGACGTGTGCGCTACCGTCTTCCTTCTGCTCGTGATGGGCAAACCAGCCTTCTTCTTCCATCAGCCTCTGGACGAAATGCCAGTCGGTTTCGTACTGGGTGCAATAGGAGCGGGCCAGTGCCGGCCGCTCCAGCGCGAAACGGTAATGGCCCCGGGCCTGGGGATGACAATCGAAGACGTCCGCGAGGATGTCTTCGGCGGTCTTGTCTTGCCAGATGCGGGCATCCTTGCGAAAGCGCAGGAAGTGCAGCCAGGGGGCGATGCCAAGCTGGCAGAAGGCGAGTTCGCCGTCGCTGCCCAGGCGCTCTGCGGTATGGACATAACCATGTATCGGCAGATAGTCGCGTGTGTCTTGCCTGATCCAGAGCGTGACGGCTTGCGCGATCAATGGTTTGAGATCGAGGTCGGTGCGGGTGGCCAGCAGATCGATGGTGTAATCGTAGCCCTGGCTCAGATGGTCGGTGGCGACCAGGCGTTGCGGCAGGAGGAGGTCTTTTTCGAGAGGGGTATCCAGCTTGAGTAGCCGGTCATGCTGCGCAATGCGCGCCTGGGAACGAGATGAAGCTTTCTGCAAGGAGGGAGCCATGCCGGGCGGTTTCCACTGAGAGATTGTGCAATCCCGGACACGCCAGTGAACAAGCTGGACAAGCTCGCGGCAGGTGCTCTGGCGTGCCTGCGCGAGGTGCTTGCATGAGGAAAGTCCCGGATGCGGCCAATGCCCGTGGGTGCATCAACACAGCAGCGGTCCCGGGCGACGAAGGCGTCAGTCTCCGATGCGCGGGGCGCTTGCTCAATGGAAGGATTTCTATTTTTCCTGCCAATCAGCGGGGATGTTTTGTGAAAAATCAGTCTGTTGTGATCGGCC